>CADBUK010000075.1 GCA_902797915.1 Oscillospiraceae bacterium | reverse complement strand
TAGATTCAGGTATTCAAACAGTTTTAGTATTCCGAGTATATTTAACGCCGAAATAAGACAAATCAGCCATTTTAAACCGTGTTTGGATTTGCCTTGTTTCGGCTAATCGGGGTCCCCGAAATGCGTTAGCATTTTGGGGAAAGGAAATCCGCACGGAAATCACTTATCAGGTAATGCGCAGCATTGCCGCCGTGATTGAAGTGCGGATTGACGCACCGCCATCTCCGCCAAGAGCACCCATTTGGGTGCTCTTCCTTTTTTGGTGGAGATGGATTTTAGGTAATGCTGCGCAGTGATTAAAATAATATATAAATTATAACAATTTGTTGTTATTTTTCCTTGACAAGCTTTGGGTTGAGTGGTATACTATAGCACATAAAAGCTTTAAAGCGTTAAAGTTTAAAGCACTAAAGCATTAATTCACGGAGGGATTATTATGGACATGGCACTAAAAGTAATAATGCTGGTTGTATTTTTCGGCGTTATGATTGGTGTCGGCTTTTATGCAAAAAAGCACACCACTGACGTTAAAGGTTTCGTTTTGGGCGGCAGGAGCGTCGGCCCCTGGCTTACGGCATTTGCATACGGAACCTCTTATTTTTCGGCAGTAATTTTTGTTGGCTACGCCGGCCAGTTCGGCTGGAAATTCGGTATTGCTTCCACCTGGATAGGTATAGGCAACGCGGTAATCGGCTCGCTGCTTGCGTGGGTTGTTCTCGGCAGAAGAACAAGAATTATGACCCAGCATCTTGACTCGGCAACAATGCCGCAGTTTTTCGGCGCAAGGTTTAATAACAAGGGGCTTAAAATTGCCTCCTCGGTTATTGTATTTATTTTCCTTATCCCCTACACTGCTTCGCTTTATAACGGACTCAGCCGACTTTTCGGTATGGCGTTTAACATTGACTATTCGGTTTGCATTATTATAATGAGTATTCTTACCGCAATTTACGTTATTGCAGGCGGATATATGGCTACAGCCATTAACGATTTCATTCAGGGTATTATTATGCTTGCGGGCATTATCGTTGTTATTGCGGCAGTTCTCAAAATTAACGGCGGATTTATCGGCTCGCTTGACGGCCTTGCAAAAATCGTTGACGAAAACGTTTCCTCAACACCGGGTATATTCAACTCCTTCTTCGGTCCCGACCCGCTCGGACTCGGATTTGTTGTTGTGCTTACATCGCTCGGCACCTGGGGACTTCCGCAGATGGTGCAGAAATTCTACGCTATCAAAAGCGAAAGCGACATCAAAAAGGGCACAATTATTTCAACCTTCTTTGCAATCGTTGTTGCGGGCGGCTGCTACTTCCTCGGCGGTTTCGGCAGACTGTTTTCAGACAAAATCGAGCTGCTTGACGACGGCGTAACGCTCAAGAACGGCTTTGATTCAATTATTCCGACGATGCTCAGCTCGCTTCATCCTATTTTAATCGGGCTGGTTGTTATCCTTGTGCTTTCGGCATAAATGTCAACCCTTTCGTCACTTGTACTCGCGTCCTCTTCAACGCTTACAATTGACCTTATTAAAGACAACATTATTAAGAATATGAGCGAGAAAAAGCAGGTGCTTTCAATGAGAATTCTGGTTGTGTTCTTTATTGCAATTTCCGCCGTTATCGCTTTGTTCCAGTACAACACGCAGGTTAACTTTATCGCTCAGCTTATGGGCGTTTCTTGGGGTGCGCTTGCAGGTGCGTTCCTTGCTCCGTTTATGTATTCGCTCTACTGGAAGAAAACGACCTCCGCTGCCTGCTGGGTAAGCTTCATTTTCGGCGCGGGTATTATGACGCTCAATCTCTTCTTCAGAAGCTCCTTCCCGACAATTCTGCAGTCCCCGATAAACTGCGGCGCATTTGCAATGATTGCAGGACTTGTTATTGTTCCGATTGTAAGCCTGATTACGCCTAAGCCTGACTCAAAGCTTGTTGAGGACACCTTTGCGTGCTACAACAGAAAGCAGGTTGTTACCGCTAAAGAGTCGCTCGGCGATGACGCAGAATAAGGCACACTATAACCGACATATATTATGCAAAAAGCCGACAGTAATCTGTCGGCTTTTGCAAAGGAGAAAACAATGATTATTGACGCACACACCCACACCTTCCCCGAAAAAATAGCGGACAAGGTTATTGCGCAGCTTCAGGACAAGGCAAAGTCAAGAGCATATACAAAAGGAACGGACGCGGCGCTTAATCAGTCTATGAAGGAAGCGGATATTGACGTAAGCGTTCTTCTGCCCGTAATGACTAATCCCGCGCAGGTTGAAAAGCTTAACAGCATTGCAATTGAAAAAAACCGAAATTTCGGCGAAACGGGGCTGTTTTCACTCGGCGGAATGCACCCCGATTTTGAAGACTTTGCCGCTGAGCTTAAAAGGCTTTGCGAAAACGGAATAACGGCAATTAAGCTGCACCCCGCATACCAAAACGTTGACCTTGACGATATTAGATATTTAAGAATTATTGACAAGGCGAACGAGCTCGGGCTTGCAACCGTTATACACGCGGGGCTTGACATAGGGATAATGCACCATAATTTTTCAAGCGTTAAGCACATTTGCACCGTGCTGAAGGAAATAAACCCCGAAAAATTTGTGCTTGCGCATATGGGCGGCTGGAAATGCTGGGACGACGTTGAGTCAACGCTTGCGGGAGAAAACGTATATATGGACACGGCGTTCTCCCTCGGCTCATACGAACCACCTAAGGAATACTCCGTGCCGAAGGAAGAAACCGAAATGCTTGGCACAGAGCAGTTTGAAAGGATTGTCAAAAAGCACGGCTGTGATAAAATTCTTTTTGCGACCGACTCTCCCTGGAGCTCGCAGGCGGAAACGCTTTGCAGAGTAAAAGCCTGCTGCTTTGACAGCGACGGGCTTGAACATATTCTGTTTAAAAACGCACAAAAGGTTTACAGAATACCAAACAGATAAAAAAGAGCTGTTCTAAACGAACAGCTCTTTTTTGCTTTAAATTTATTTAAGATAATCCGAAATATCCTC
>CADBUK010000074.1 GCA_902797915.1 Oscillospiraceae bacterium | reverse complement strand
TAAACCCGAAAGGCTCATTGTAAGCCCGATATTGTGGCAGTATCGCAAATCCTCAAACGCCGTTCTGTTGTCGCCGCTCCAGGTCTGAGCAAGTCTGCGCACGGCAATTCCGCCGCTTCTTGTGGAAAGGAAGGGTCTTAGTCTGCAGTTCTGCGCAAGCTGTGCCTCGTATGAAGCAAGCACCATCAGATATGTGAGCGTCGGACGCAGTAAATTCGCTTTTGTTCCGTCTGACGTTTCAGCCTCGCTGTCCTTGATATCAAACTCGTTATTGTCATTCCACGTGGCGATTACGCCGTAGTCAAGCAGTTTTTCTTTAACCTGCTTTTTCCAAAAATCAAACGCATTTGGGTTTGTAAAATCAAGGTAACTGCCGAGCCCGTCCCAAAACTGTGTAACAAAGGGCGACCCGTCAGGATTTTTAACAAACATTCCGTTCTTTTTAAGCTCGTCATACATCGGGTGGCTTGTTAGAAATGCGGGCTTTATATTCGGAATTATATTAATTCCGTTATCGGCAAAGCCGCCTATAAACTCCTTTGGGTTCGGGAATTTGTCGGTGTTCCAGTTAAATACGTACCTGCCTTCTCCGATTGAGGTGTAGCCCGATGAAAGATAAAAGCCTCTGCAGGAAAGGTCGGTTTCCTTGATTTTGGCAAGAAATCCGTCAAACTCCTCCTGCGAATTCGGGGCGTCCGTGTAAGCCATAGTGCTTGCGCAGTAATCAAAGCTCCATTTCGGCGGAAAAGCCTGCCTGCCGCAAAGCGAAGCAAACTGCTGCAATATTTCAAGCTTTGTGCCGAAGAAAACGTAGTAAATCAGGCAATTGTCTTCGGTTTTAAAATATTTATAATGCTCGTAGTAATTGTTAATTTCCTTGCCGAGATTTATGTAAGAGGTTGCGGCGGTGTCATAGAAAATACCGTAAGCGCCAACGGAGTTTTCGCAGATATAAAAGGGTATGTGCTTATAAAGCGGGTCGCTTGTTTCAGCGTTATAGCCCATAGAATCCGTGGTTTCAATCCTAAAAGACCTGCCCGCCTTGTTAAGCGTTCCGCTTTTATCTCCAAGCCCGAGTACAAGCTCGTCATCCTCTCTTGAAATGTAGTGAATGGGGCAGTTGCCGAATTCGTTTTCAAGGTTATATGCAAGCGGCGCCCTGTCTCTGAACAGGCTTTTACCGTCAACGCTGTATGACAGCAGGAAATTGTTTAAATCAAGATTGATTGTTACACCGCAATCAAGTGTAAATCTGTCCTCGCCGCTAAGCTCGGAAGCTTCGGGCGGGGGGTTCTTAAACCCCTGAACGCTCAGTCTTTCTCTGCCGTTTGGGCTGAGATTATTGTCAGGGCAAATATTGTATGTTGCAAGAAGAGAGCTGCCATCATTATAAATGGCAACTCTGATTGCTGATTTGCTGATAAAATCTAACCTTGCGTTAATATTATCGCATTTGTATTCTCTTGTAACATCAGTTTTATTCTGCAGGGAAAATTTGTGGTTAAATTTCATTTAGATAGGTCCGTCGTTATGAAGTGTGTTGTGAATGTACTGCTTTTTATCCCATTTGCCCGTGCCTGTGTTCTCGCAGAACATCATCGGGTTGTCAAATCCGATTTTCCATTCGGGTATTTTATCGCAGTTCGGGTTGCCTGTTTTAGCAAAGGCAACTATTGAGCTCATAAACTCATCCGAAATCTTGCGGTCAATATCCTCCCACGGACGCCAGCTGATGTCAAATGTGTTAAACGCGTAGAATAAATCCGAAGCGTGCCAAGCGCCGAGATTGTCGCCGGGCAAATCTCTTGCAAAGCAGTAAACGTAGCAGGGAGAACCGTTCTTTACGGCTTTCTTTGAAAAACGTTTTGTTAGTTCAAGCAATACCGCTGCCGCCATATCCGCCGTAGTAACGCCTACCATCATAGGCAGCTTCGGAATTGTGTTCATAGTGAAATTATTATCTTTAATTATAACGCCGTCTTTCGTTGGTATGGTGTAAAGCATACTCATTTTGAAATCCTTCTGAGCGTCAAACCAGGCGTAGTACAGCGTTTTTTCGTCAACCTTACGCAATTCCTCAATATTGTTAACGCCTGCTCTCTTTATAATCGCGTCCCAGAAGGCTCTGGTTTTTTCAGGCTTCTGCGGCCTGCCGATTTGCCTTTGGATTGCTGCGCCGCTCATAAGAATCGCGCCCTTGTAGTATCCGAGCGACCAAGGGTTGTTAAGCTGAATATCAACGCTCATTGCGCCCGCGCTTTCGCCCATAAGAATAATCCTGTCAGGGTCGCCGCCGAAGGCGGCAATATTGTGCCTGAGCCACTTAACAGCAACGTACTGGTCGTATAAGCCGTAATTGCCGACTCTGCCGAGCTTGTCCTTCAAATCGGGATGTGAGCAAAAGCCGTACGGACCGAGACGGTAATTCATTGAGGCAAGAATAACGCCGCGTTTTGCGTATTCCGCGCCTATTACGTGTCCTTCGTCGTTACTGCCTCCGTTAAAGCTTCCGCCGTGAATGTAAACAATAACAGGCGCCTTTTCAGCGTTTTTAGGTGCCCAGATATTTAAAAACAAACAGTCTTCGCTGTAATGGAATTCAAGTCCCGTGCGGAATTCCTTGTGGTAAAAAGGATTGCATACCGCGTCATCCTCAAACGCTCTGCGCTGGAAGCAGTTTGCACCGTACTCTGTAGCGTCGTAATGCTCGTCGCCCCATCGGGTTACTTCCTCGGGATATTCCCAGCGGCCCGCGGTTGCGTATCTGATTCCTCTGAATTCAAGGTAATCCTCATTTTCAATGCCGCAGATTCTGCCGCAAGGAGTGTCTTTAAAACTTAAATTCATAATATCACCTCTAAATTTTTACTTCATAATTGTATTATACATCAACAATATTTATTTTGCAATAAATAAAAGAACGGCAAACCCGCAAAAAACGGATTTGCCGTAAGCTACATTTAATTAAAGTACAACGTCAATCGGAGCGCCGCCCTTTTCTCTTGATTCATCAGCAAGGTAAACGGAAAGATGTCCCGCAACGGAATCAAAGATTGAGGTGCAGGCAAGGCTGTGTTCCTCGCCGTTAATGAATTTAACGAAATCTTCAGCCAGCTTTTCGTCGCCGCCGCCGTGTCCGCCGTAAGCGCCTACCATATCGCCGTGTACGTTAAGGTCAACTTCCTCAACGTCGCACTCCTCGTGATGAGCGTCAGGGGAGGGGTTGATTTTAAGAACGGTGTATTTTGACTCCTCAAAGTTACCGAAAAGCTCGCCCTTGGTGCCGATAATATGTATCTGTCTTCTCGGCTCTGATGAACCGCCTACCATATTGTGCGTGCCTGTTGCGCCTGATTCAAAGTTAACAAGAACTGACTGATGGTCAACAACGTTATTGTCGCACTTGTAAATGCAGCGGGCGTACGGGTTATCGGTCTTCATAAGAGCAATTTTGTCCTCAATAGTCGGGTTTTCAATATGCTCAAGAGCGTCCCAAACGTAGAAGGACCAACGGTCAGGATGGTCAATGTAAAGGCGTTTTGTTGAGTAAACGCAGGTGTCAACGTGGGGGCAGTCCTTCATACAGATTGTGCCTGCGCCTTCGGGTGCGTTCTCGGGCTTAAACTGGAACTTGCTTCCGAAAGAAGAAATCTTTGACGGCTTTGTAGCGCTCATAAACCACATCATAAGGTCAAGGTCATGACAGCATTTTGCAAGCAGCATAGTTGTATGGCATTTTTCAGAATTAGCCCACTTGCCTCTGATATAAGAGGTTGCAAGGTGGTGGTAGCTAACGTGCTCGGTCATCTGGATATTAATGATGTCGCCAAGCTCGCCCGACTCAATTCTTTCCTTAATGCTGTAGTAGAAAGGAGTGTATCTTAAAACGTGGCAAATCATAACCTTGCGGTTATTAACTCTTGCACATTCAACAAGCTTTCTCATTTCCTTCTCATTAACTGCGAAGGGCTTTTCAAGCAGCATATCATAGCCTGCTTCAAGAAGCGGGATGGAGGTTTCAACATGCGCCTCGTCCATTGTACCGTTAATTACGGTATCGGCAAGCTTGCCTTTTTTTGCAAGCTCAAACGCAGATTCAAAGCACATATCCTCGCCGAAGCCGAAGTATTCCATAGCTTTCTTTCTGCGAATAGGATTCGGGTCGGCAACGCCGACAATTTTTAACATTTCGGGGTTAGTCTTTGCAAGCTCGCTATATACAAAAGCTCTGTGTCCTGCGCCGACAATTATAGCAGTTACGGGTTTCTTTTCCATATTGATTACCTCCGTTTTTAAAAATTCAACATATTATATAACAACTGTTTTGCGATTACAACAGTAATTTTTAAATTTACAAAAATTTATTAATTCTTACTAAATTTTCGTGTATTTTGTGCTATTGACAGTACAGGTAAATAGTTATATCATAACTTTAATATTCATTAATTTGGTGTATTATGAAAAGTCTGCTAATATATTTAAAAGATTATAAAAAAGAATCTGCGCTTGCGCCGCTGTTCAAAATGCTTGAGGCTATATTTGAACTGATTGTTCCGCTTGTTGTTGCCGCGATTATTGACGACGATATTATGAAAAACGACAGGAGCGTAATAATCTCCCGCGCGATGATTTTAATACTCCTTGCAACTGTCGGTATGGTTGCTGCAATAACGGCGCAGTATTTTGCAGCCAAGGCGGCTACGGGCTTCGGCAGGGAGGTGCGCAAAAGCCTGTTTGAAAAAATTCAGTCGTTTTCTTTTACCGAGCTTGACACGGTCGGCACGTCAAGGCTGATTACAATTATGACTAACGATACCGCGCAGGTGCAAAACGGCGTTAATATGATTTTGCGTCTGCTTTTGCGTAGCCCGTTTATTGTATTCGGCGCTATGATAATGGCGTTTACCGTTGACGTTCGCTGCGCAATTGTGTTTGCGGTTACCATTCCGCTGCTTTCGCTTGTAGTATTCAGCATAACAAAATATACAATTCCCAAGTATAAAAACGTACAGTTCCAGCTTGACGAAATTACAAAGAAAACGTCGGAAAATTTAGAGGGCGCAAGGGTTATCCGTGCGTTTGTTCAGGAGGATAACGAGATTGCCTCGTTTGATAAGGAAAACGTTTTTCTTTCTCATATACAGAAAGCGGTCGGCAGAGTGTCCGCGCTTTTAAATCCCGTTACCCTTGTTATTATTAACATCTCAATTGCCGTTCTGATTTATTGCGGCGCAATCCGCGTAAACAGCGGCAGTCTTACACAGGGCGAGGTTGTTGCGCTCTACAACTATATGAGCCAGATTCTTGTTGAGCTTATTAAGCTTGCAAATCTGATTGTGCTGTTAACCAAAAGCCTTGCCTGCGGCTCAAGAATTGAGGCGGTGCTTAAAACCGAAAATACGCTTGAGCATTGTGATAATACGGCAGTTTCAAACTTAAAGACTGCCGTTGTTTTTGATAATGTTACCTTTGCCTATAAAAATGCGGCAGAGCCCTCGCTTGAAGGTGTTTCCTTTGCCGTAAACAGCGGAGAGGTTGTCGGCATTATCGGCGGCACGGGCAGCGGTAAAACGAGCCTTATTTCTCTTATACCGCATTTTTACGATATTTGCGAAGGCAGTGTTTTTGTCAACGGCAGGGACGTTAAATCATACAATGACGATGAACTCAGAAGTAAAATAGGCTTCGTTTTTCAAAAAGCGTCTCTGTTTAAGGGCACGGTCCGTGATAATCTTTTGTGGGGTAACGCTTCTGCTACTGACGACGATATGATGGAGTCGCTGAAGGACGCGCAGATTGCCGATGATATTATTGAAAAAGGCGGTCTTGACGCTGAAATCGAGCAGGACGGAACTAACCTTTCAGGCGGTCAGAAGCAAAGGCTCTCTGTTGCGAGGGCGCTTGTGCGTAAGCCGCAGATATTAATTCTTGACGACAGCTTTTCGGCTTTGGATTATGCAACCGAGGCGGCAATGAGAAAGGCGATTTTAAGTCTTGACTATAAGCCTACCGTGTTTATTGTCAGCCAAAGGGCTTCGTCGGTTATGGGCGCTGATAAGATTATCGTGCTTGACGACGGAAGGGCTGTTGGTATCGGAACTCATAAGGAACTGATTTCTTTCTGCGATGTGTATAAGGAAATCTATGCCTCCCAGTTCGGAAAGGAGGCTGCCGTATGAGAAACAAGGATATTTTAAAAAGCGTTTTGTCTTATATCGGAAGATACAAATATCTTGTTTTAATTTCAATTCTCTGCGCAATTGCCTCATCGCTTTCCGCGCTTTATATTCCGATTCTGGCAGGCCGTGCAATTGATTTGATTATTTCAAAGGGTAACGTTGATTTCGCATCTTTAAAATCAATACTTATTGAGATAATCGTTATTGCGCTGATTACTGCGTTTTTGCAGTGGCTTATGAACGTTATGAACAACCGCGTAACGTTTAACGTCGTTCGTGATATGCGCCGACGCGCTTTTGAGAAAATCGAACGCTTGCCGTTCAGCTATCTTGACAGCCATCAGCACGGCGAAACCGTAAGCAAGGTTATTTCCGACGCGGTCCAGCTTGCCGACGGCTTGCTTATGGGCTTTACGCAGTTCTTTACGGGCGTTGTAACCATAATCGGAACGCTCTGCTTTATGGTTTATATTAATCTGTGGATAACGCTTGTTGTAGTTATACTGACTCCGCTTTCATTTTTTATTGCCCGCTTTATCGCAAGAAAAACATATAAAATGTTCAAATTGCAAAGTGAGACAAGGGGAGAGCAAACTGCCTTCGTTAACGAAATGATTTCTAATCAGAAGGTTACAGAGGCTTACGGCCACGCCGAAGCAAATATGGAACGCTTCAATGAAATTAACGGCAGGATGGCGGACTATTCGTTAAAGGCAACCTTTTATTCGTCCTTAACAAACCCTTCAACCAGGTTTGTAAATGCGGTCGTTTACGCCGCCGTTGCTCTTTTCGGCGCGTTTCTTGCGCTTAACGGCGGAATAACGGTCGGAATTCTTTCAAGCTTTCTTGCTTATTCAACCCAGTACACAAAGCCGTTTAATGAGATTAGCGGCGTTGTAACCGAGCTTCAGAACGCAATTGCCTGCGCGGGCAGACTTATTGAGCTGATTGAGGAGGAAGAGGTTGATTATAATGAAGCGAACGGCAAGGCGCTTGATACTGTCAGCGGCGATATCAGGCTTGATGACGTTTCCTTCGGTTATACGGAAGGAAAAACGCTGATTAACAATCTTAATCTTACCGTTAATTCGGGTATGAAGGTGGCTATCGTCGGACCTACGGGAAGCGGTAAAACAACGCTTATAAATCTTCTTATGAAGTTTTATGATATTAAGAACGGCAGTATAGTTCTTGACGGTAACAATTATGATGACCTCAACGTAAAATCCCTACGCAGCGAGTACGGAATGGTGCTGCAGGAAACGTGGCTTAAATCGGGAACGGTGCTTGATAATATCAGGCTCGGCAAGCCCGACGCAACGCCCGAGGAGGTTGAACAGGCGGCAAGAAAAGCACACTCCCATTCGTTTATAAAGCGTCTGCCTGAGGGTTATAATACCGTTATCGGCTCTGACGGCGGCGGTCTTTCTCAGGGGCAGCGCCAGCTTTTGTGCATTACCAGATTAATGCTTTCAAACCCGCCCTTGCTTATACTTGACGAGGCAACCTCAAGTATTGATACGAGAACGGAAATGCGTATTCAGCGTGCGTTTGATAAGCTTATGCAGGGCAAAACTACTTTCATAGTTGCCCACAGGCTTTCAACAATCGTTAATGCTGATTTAATTCTTGTTATGAACAACGGCGAGGTTATCGAACAGGGAAATCATAAAGATTTACTTGACAAAAAAGGATTTTATTATAAACTCTATAATAGCCAGTATTCAAATTTCGGTTAATTATTAGTTTCGGAGGATTATACCGTGGATATTGTAATTGTAGGCGGCGGCACGCTCGGCAGCGGACTTGCAAAAAGCCTTTCACAAGAAAATCACAACATAACCATAATTGACGTTAATGAAGATTTGGTTAACTCAATCGTTGAAACTTACGACGTTCAGGGCGTTATCGGCAGCGGCACAATCAGGTCCGTATTAAGCGACGCCAACGTTCAGAAGGCTGATTTAATAATCGGCGCAACTGACGAGGATGAGATTAACATTCTTTCCTGCTTTATCGCGCGCAGAATGGGCGCAAGGCATACTATCGCCAGAGTAAGAAACCCCGAATACACAAGCCAGATTAACTTTATGCGCAACGAGCTCGGTCTTTCCATGATGCTTAATCCCGATTTGTCGGCGGCGCTTGAAATCAGCAGGGTAATTCAGTATCCGTCCGCAATGAATATTGAAACCTTTTCTAACGGTCTTGTTGATTTGGCTGAAATTAAAGTCGGCGCAAACAGCCCGATTGCCGATATGACAATCGGCGGTATTTCATCAAAATACGATAATCGCCTTCTTGTGTGCGCAGTCGCAAGGGAAGAGGAAGTGTATATCCCTAACGGCGATTTTGAGGTACATACGGGCGATGTTATCTATATTACCTCAAGCAACAGGTACATCGGCTCAATCGTTAAGGATTTAAACCCGAGCAAAAAGATTGCAAACATCAAAAACGTTATGCTTATAGGCGCTTCAAGGGTTTCGTTTTACCTTGCAAGCCTGCTTGTTTCTCAGGGTAAAAACGTTGTAATCATTGATAAGGACAACGCTAAGTGTGAGGATTTCTCCGAAAGAATAGGCGGAGCAACCGTTGTATGTGCCGACGCTAACGATTATAACGTTCTGCTTGAAGAGGGGCTTGACGATATGGACGCGGTTGTTACGCTTACAAACCACGACGAAGTAAACGTTATGGTTTCAATGTTTGCCTCACGTCAGAATGTGCCGAAGAACATTACAAAGATTAAAAACGTAAATCTTGCAAAGCTTGTTGATAATATTTCAACGGATACAATCATTAACCCGATTTCCACTTCGATTGATATTATCACTCATTACATCAGAGCTAAAAAGCACACTAATTCGGGTGAGATGAAGGCACTCTATAAGCTTGTTG
>CADBUK010000073.1 GCA_902797915.1 Oscillospiraceae bacterium | reverse complement strand
GTCGGCGTCCCTTACATTTTTTATTTAAAACTAATATTATATTGACAAAGGATTTGTGCGGTATTATAATGAAGACAAGAATTGATTAACGCTGTTAATTAAATATTACAAAGGGGTTAAGAAATGTTAAAATTTGTTAAAAACGGCTCGCAAATCAGCCTGCTGCTTAACGGCAAAAGCATCTATGATTTTAAGCCCGAAGCAGAGATTATACAGGCGGGTATCGGCAAAACCGATTACTCTATGAGCCACGGCAGCTTTAAACTGAAGGAAAAAATTTCCCAAAGGGACACGCTTACAGTCAAGTTTACAGAGCTTGACGGCGACTGCCTTATTCTTACGCTGCGCTGCGGAAAAATAAGGCTTGAAATTCAGAATGAAAACAGGCTGTTCGTTTCATTTGAGGGCTTTGAAGGCTACAACAGAATGTGGGTTAAGCTCCCCGCCCTTTCGGACGAATACGTTTACGGCAGCGGCGAGCTGTTCAGCGAGTTCAACATCAGGGGCAAAAACGCAAACGTGTGGGTTGCGGAGCATATTAATGCAATTCAGATTGCAAAAAAGCTTTTAAAGCAGGTTGTGGGAATTAAGAACACCACAAAAAAGCAGAGGTTTGAGAATTACGAAACCTATTACGCACAGCCGACCTTTATCAGCTCGCGCAGATATTTTTACCATTCGCTGACCACGGCAAGAAGCGAATTCGATTTCAGAAACGAGGACTGCCATATTATCAAAACCGACAGCATTTCCCCGTTTTACCTCGGCTTCGGCAACGATTTTGAGCAGCTGCTTGAAAACCTGACCGATATTTTAGGCAGGCAGCCCGAGCTGCCCGACTGGGTTTTTGACGGACAGATTATCGCCTCGCAGGGCGGCACGGCTGAATATGACGACGCCGTTAAAACCTCGGCTGAAAACAACCTGCAGGCAACGGGAATATGGATTCAGGACTGGGAAGGCAGACGCATTACCGCCGCGGGAAAACAGCTTTTCTGGAACTGGGAATGGGACAGCGAGCTTTACCCCGAGCTTGATGAAAGAATTAAAGAAAACAACGCCAAGGGTATAAAAACGCTTGGCTACATCAACCCCTTCCTTGCGGTTGAAAAGCCGCTTTACAAGGAAGCGAGCAAAAAGGGCTACTGCGTTAAAAACAAGGACGGCGAGGACTATTACGTTACAATAACAACCTTCCCCGCCGCTATGGTTGACCTTACAAACCCTGACGCGTGGAACTGGCTTAAAGACATTATTAAAACAAATATGATTGACTTCGGTCTTTCGGGCTGGATGGCGGATTTCGGCGAATATCTGCCGACGGACTGCGTGCTGTTCAGCGGCGAGGACCCCGAGCTTGTGCATAACACCTGGCCCGCACGCTGGGCGCAGCTTAACAGAGAAGCTGTTGAGGAAAGCGGCAAGCTGGGCGAAATTATGTTTTACACCCGCGCGGGCTTCAGCGCAACGCCAAAGTATTCGACAATGATGTGGTGCGGCGATAATCACACCGATTTTTCAATTGATTTCGGTCTGCCCTCCGTTATTCCCGCAATGCTTTCGCTTACCTGCTGCGGCTTCGGGCTTTCACACAGCGACATCGGGGGCTACACCTCCTTCTTCAACCTTAAAAGAAGCGAGGAGCTTTATATGCGCTGGTGCGAGATGAACGCCTTTACCCCTGTTATGAGAGGACACGAGGGGCTTAACCCCGACCTGAACGCTCAGTTTGACTCAAGCGCCGAAATCCTTGCCCACGGTTCAAAAATGGCGGGAATTCACAAGGCGCTCAAGCCCTATCTTAAAGACGCAGTTAAGCTTAACAGCGAAAAGGGCGTTGGCGTAGTAAGACCGCTGTTTTTCTACTACGACGAAAAAGAGGCTTACAAGGAAAGCTTTGAATACCTGCTCGGCAGGGACATTCTGGTTGCGCCCGTAATCAAGGCGGGGGCTGACAGCAGAGAGGTTTACCTGCCGAACGACGAGTGGGTGCACCTTTGGAGCGGCAAGGAATACGGCGGCGGCAGGATTACCGTGCCAGCGCCCATCGGCGAAATACCCGTATTTATCAGAAAAAGCGCACAAGATGTGCTTGATATATTAAATTCACAAATTAAATAATTCCAAGGAGGAAGAAAAATGAAATACTTTTTAGACAGTGCAAAAATTGACGAAATCCGCGAGGCTTACGACACCTTCGGCATTGACGGCGTTACCACAAACCCGAACCATATTATGAATTCGGGCAAGCCCTTTTACACCGTAATCGGCGAGCTTGCCGAATTTGTTGAGGAAAAGGGACTTCAGGGCGTTGACAAATTCCCTATCTCCGTTGAGATTAACCCCCATCTTGACGACGCAGACGAAATGGTTGAAATGGGAACAAGAATTGCCGCTATGTGCCAGAACTTCGTTATTAAAATTCCCTGCACGGAGGCGGGAATTGCCGCTGCGCGCAGACTTGAGCAGAAGGGTATCAGAACAAACCTTACACTTGTTTTCACACCTTCACAGGCTTTGATTGCCGCTAAAAACCACAGTCTTTTCGTTTCTCCGTTCATCGGCTGGAAGGAAACAAGCGGCGAGGACTGCACGCAGTACATTCAGGATATCGTTACCATTTACGAAAACTACGGCTTCCTCGGCGAAACGCAGATTATCTGCGCCGCTGTAAGAACGGGCAAGCAGTTTGTTGACTGTGCGGT
>CADBUK010000072.1 GCA_902797915.1 Oscillospiraceae bacterium | reverse complement strand
TCGCCGCTATGAACGGAAGTCGAATGAAGCTCAACAAGGTTTGAAAATGCAAGAATGTACGCAAATACCTCCTGCGCAACCGCGTTTGTTGAATACGAAGGTATGTTGCATACGGTAATACCAAGCCGTGAAGCTTCTTTTAAATCAACTACGTTATAACCCGTTGACTGTAAACCGATGTATTTTAGCTCGGGGGACAGCGCCTGAAGCTCTTTTGCAGTTAAAACAGTCTTGTTTATTATTAAAACATTCGCGCCTTTTGCTCTTGGAATTATTTCATCGGGATTTGTTCGCAGGTATATTTCAACTTCGTCTGAATACTTATTCAGAAAATCCCAGCTTAAATCTCCCGGATTTGTTGTTGCCGAATCAAGATTAACAATTTTCATTATGATACCTCATTTCTTATAGTCTAAATTATATCCCTATATAAATATTTTTTCAATAATTTATTGCCAATAATTGCAAGATGTTCTATAATTAATCATAAGAATTATTGGTGATTATATGAAAAAGTCGATGATAATTCTTCTTGCTGCGGCGTTTTCTTTTTCTGTCTGCTTTATGATAAACGCTGCTTTCAGCCGCAATTCTGCCGTATCCTCAGGCGTTTACTCGCAAAGAAAAACGCTTGTTATCGACGCGGGGCACGGCGGCGTTGACGCAGGTACGAACGCTGCGGACGGTACTTTGGAAAAGGATATAAATCTTGATATTGCGCTAAAGCTATATGATTTTGCAACGCTCAGTGGGATTAAAGCTGTTGAAATCAGGAACAGCGACGCTGAGTATTATCCTTTGGGGATTGACAGAAGCAGGTCGGACCTTTATAACAGGTTTGATTTTATTAACAGTATTGATAATTCGTTTCTTGTTTCAATACATCAAAATCATTTTGAAGACACTTCGCAGTGGGGAATGCAGGTTTTTTATTCGCCTGATGACAACGGCAGCAAACGGCTTGCCGACGGTATTTCCGCTATGAACAGGTCTTTTCTGCAGACCGATAATAAACGTGAAAATAAGCAGTCTGACGACAGTTATTACTTGCTTTATAACGCGAAGGTTCCGTCCGTAATGGTTGAATGTGGCTTTATGAGCAATATTGAGGAAAATGAGAAACTTAAATCTGATGATTATCAAAACAAATTAGCATATATTATTACACTTGGAATATGTGATTACTTAGAAAACGGGGATGTTTAAAATGGCAAAGCTTAAATCAAGTTATGTTTGCTCCGAATGCGGCTACGAAAGCGCAAAGTGGTACGGGAAATGCCCCGGCTGCGGCGAATGGAATACAATGAATGAAGAGCTGAATACTGCCGCATCTGTGGGAGGAAAAGGCTCTAAACGCGGCGTTTCGTCCGTTCAGTCCGTAATGCGCTTAAAGGATATTACGGGCGATGTTGAAAAAAGAATTTCAACAGGCGTTAAGGAGTTTGACAGAGTTCTCGGCGGCGGAATTGTTGAGGGCAGCCTTGTCCTTTTAAGCGGCGACCCAGGTATCGGTAAATCAACAATATTGCTTCAGATTTGCGAGTATCTCGGTAAAGATAAATATGTGCTCTACGTCAGCGGCGAGGAATCTGCAAGTCAGATTAAGCTCAGGGCTAACAGGCTTGGCGTTACTACGGATAATCTTTCCATACTTGCTCAAACGGACGTCGGCACAATCGTTGAGGTTATAAGAACCGAAAAGCCGGACGTTGTTATTATTGACTCAATTCAGACAATGACTTATGAGGAATGCTCTTCTTCGGCGGGTTCCGTAACGCAGGTTAGGGAATGTACAAATGTGTTTATGCACACTGCAAAAGCATTTGGAATTCCGATTTTTGTTGTAGGGCACGTTAATAAAGACGGCGCAATTGCAGGTCCAAAGGTGCTTGAACATATTGTTGACACCGTTTTATATTTTGAGGGCGAACGCAATTATTCTTACAGAATACTAAGAAGTGTAAAAAACAGATTTGGCTCAACTAACGAAATCGGCGTTTTTGAAATGCAAAGCAGGGGACTTGTTGAAGTTGAAAATCCGTCTTTGCTTATGCTTTCGGGCAGACCAAAAAATATCAGCGGCACTTGTGTTGCCTGCGTTATGGAAGGCTCAAGACCTATTCTTGCAGAGGTACAGGGGCTTGTTACTGCAACAGGCTTCGGAGCACCGAGACGAATGAGCACCGGCTTTGATTATAACAGAATGGCAATGCTACTTGCCGTGCTTGAAAAGCGCGCAGGGTATTTCTTTAATTCGATGGACGCGTATATTAATGTAGTCGGCGGCTTAAAGCTTGACGAGCCCGCGGCAGATTTAACCGTTGCAATGGCCCTCGTTTCGTCATTAAAGGACGTAGTCGTTG
>CADBUK010000071.1 GCA_902797915.1 Oscillospiraceae bacterium | reverse complement strand
TCCTTAGCCTTGGTGGTTGTGGTAGTGGTAGTTGTGGTGGTTGTTGTTGCCTCGGTAGTTGTTTCCTTGGTGGTGGATTCGGTGGTGGTTTCCTTGGTAGTGCTTTTCTCAACTGATGAAATTTCGGAAATGCTTGTTGATTCGGTAGTGTTTTCAGCGTGCTTTTTGTGCGCCGCCGAAACGACTATTCCCGCAATCAGCGCAACAAGAATAACCGAAAGAACAACGATAATAATAATGCTTTTTTTGTTGTCTTCGTCGCCGCCGTCGTCGTCAGGCTCGCTGCCGTTAACGCCGTTTTCCGCAGTATCGTCGGGAATCTGCTCATCCTCGTCAAAAAGGGGAGAGCCGCAGTTCTGGCAGATATATCTTCCTTCCTCATTTAAAGAGCCGCAGTTTTTGCATCTCATAGCAAATACCTCTTATTTCCTGAATATTTTTTAAAATTATATCACACGGGGGTAAAAATGACAATATTATATTGGTTAAAATTTGTAAAATTCTTTATATTATTTGCTTAATTTCTTTTTTTGTATTGACTTTTCGGTAATTTTATAATAAATTAAAGTAGTAACAAAATGTTTGTGCGTATTTCGTATTTTGAAAGGGGTACATAAAATGAAGAAAACTTTAAAGGCAATTCTTTGCATTGTGCTTGTTGCAGCTTTTGTTTTTTCACTTACAGGCTGCGCAAAAATCAACTATGTAACTAACGGCACAATCAAAGCTATCAGAGAGGTTAAGGACGGCTCTTGGAAGGACGGCGGCGCTGACGCAGGTGATGACGCTGACGCAGCAGGCGATCCCGTTGTTCTTGAAAAGGAATTTGAAGCCGGCACTTACGGCGGCGTAGAGTTCAGCTCACTTGATGACGTTGCTAACTATTATAAGGAAGCTTATGATTATACTAAGAGCCTTACCGCTCAGTATATTGACGACCAGGGCAATACCGTAACCTTCTATAAGCTGCTCGGCGATGAGAATATGACTATCGGCGATGTTATTATCGACGGTTCTGCTAACGCAGTTGTTAACAAGCTCGTTCCGGGTATCGTTTCAAATATGTTCTCACCGAACACTTACGGTCTTGTTCCTTGCTATAACAGAAATCCTGACCTTGATAACAACTCTGAGGATGAGTTCAAGAAGGCTGATCACGACTTCAGAACAACCGAGTTCTCAGGCGAGGATATTCTTGCTGCAAACGTAACCGATAACGGCGACGGCACTATCACTATTCAGATTCAGCCTAAGGCTGCTGAAATGAGTACCCGCGGCGATGACTCACAGGGTCGTTTCTTCGAGGTTCTCGGCGATATCAGCGGCGTTGTTGCAAGCATTGACGCTGTTTCCTTCACTCAGGGCACCGCAGAAGAAAATGTTAAGGTAACATACAAGGGCGGTACAGGTACAATCAAGATTAACACCGCTACAAAGGAAATCGTTGAGGCTGATTACGATATGGAAACCGTTGTTAACGTAACCCACGCTTCTATCGCGGTTATTAAGGATAAGAGCGCAACTCTCACAATTTCTTATGTTAACCACTATCCTGCTTCTGACGAATATCTCAAGAGCGCAAAGGGTATAACAAGAGTTTAATAACTGAATGACTTTAAAGGCTCGGCCTTGTGCCGAGCCTGTTTTTATAATATTTTCATTATATAAGGAGATGCTTATGAGCGAACAAATCCCTAATATGAATTATGACGCCGATGAGGTTATCAAGGATTTTAAAGCTAAATTCAAGTGGCCTAAAAGCGACGAGGTTGAGGCTGTTGTTACACCGCCCCACCTTGCCTTAAACATAATTCTTTCGGTTATTCTTACAATTATCGGCGGCGGCGCGCTTTACTATATGATGCTGCCCGCGCTGAATTTTCACGACACAACCCTTTATTCCTTCGTTATTATTCTGATTGCAATGTTTGTGCTGATTTTTGCATTGCTCTGCGGGGCAAACAAAAAGATTGAGCGCCGTGAATACGTTAAGAAAAAGTCAATCGTGCCTATTGCAATTGTTGTTGCAATCGTGTTTGTTATGTTTGTCGGCTGGCTTGTTGGCGCGCAGCTTTTCCGCGCAAAGACCTACAGCGAGCTTATGACCGTTTCAAGCAGCGATTTTACAGAGGATTTTGCGGATATTCATTATGACGAGGTACCCCGCCTGGACAAGCAGACCTCTAAGGTGCTTGCGGACCAGCAGCTCGGTAATCTTGTTGAGTACAAGAGCCAGTACGTTGTAACCTCAAATTCAACCCAGATTAACTATAACGGCTCGCCTGTACGCGTTGCTTATCTTGAATATGCAAACTTTTTCAAGTGGGTTAATAACACAAAGAACGGCTTGCCCGCTTATATGGTTATTGACCTTGTAAGCCAAAAGGTTAATGTTGTAAACTGCGTTAATGAGTTCGGCGAGGGTATTAAGTATTCTCCGTCGGAGCTGTTTAACGAAAAGCTTATCCGCCACCTGCGTTTCCAGTACCCGACCGCGCTTCTTGACACTCCTAATCTTGAGATTGACGATAACGCTTACCCGTACTGGATTACCCCCGTGCTTGATAAAACCATCGGTCTTTTCGGCGGCACGGACGTTAAGGGCGTAGTTATTACTGACGCGCTTACGGGCGAAAGCAATTATTATGATATTGAAACCGTCAGAACTGACGCAAACCTTAACTGGATTGACGTTGTTTACAGCGAAAACCTTGTTATTGAGCAGTATAATTATTACGGCAAGCTTTCAAACGGCTTCTGGAACTCAATTATCTTCCAGAACGACGTTAATGTTGCTTCAAGCGGCAGCGGTAACATCGCGCTCAATGACGACGTTTGGGTTTACACGGGCGTAACGTCCGAGGATTCAACCACCTCTAACTTCGGCTTCATCCTCTGCAACCAGCGCACCAAGGAAACCCGTTATTATGAAATCGGCGGCGCAACGGAATACTCCGCTGTTGAATCCGCTCAGGACGCTGTTCAGAACTACGGCTACCACGCCACCTTCCCGATTTTGCTTGACATTGAGGGACAGCCCACCTACTTTATGTCCTTCTACGGCGACCGCTATACAATCAAGGGCTATGCGCTTGTTAATCTGGCGGATAAAACTATCTTCGGCAGGGGCGTTTCCGATGAGGAAAAGAGCGATATTAACGCGCTTAACGCCGCGGTTGAAAACTATATCAATGCGTTAAAGGATAAGGGCATTGTCGGCAGCGAGGCTAATGCCGATGATTATAAGGTTGACGAAAACGGCGAAGGCGTTATTGACGGCGCTCAGACCGATGACGCTCAACAGCCGGCGGCAACCGAGATTACAGGCACCGTAACCGATATTAAAACCTCGGTTAATGACGGCAACACCTATTACTATATCCAGCTTGACGGCGGCGCTTATTATTACATCTCCGTTTCGGATTGTATGCAGGTGCTTCTTATTTCAACGGGCGACAGCGTAACGGTTTCGGCTAACGCCGCGGATTCGCAGCAGTTCATACCCGCAACAAATGTTACCATAGGCTAAATTTTAAAGGACGCTTCCCGAAGCCCACCTGTTCTAAAGGATAATAAGCCTCAATTCTTGCAATCTTAACTTATTTGTGATACCATAATACTGACTTTAATGAACTAATGAGGTGATTTTGTGAAGGACAGAGAATCAAGCGAGATGTATCTTGAAACCATTTATATTCTTTCTCAAAAATCGGATACGGTCAGGAGAATTGACGTCAGCAAATATATGGGCTTTGCCAAGCCGTCTGTTACAAGGGGTATCAGCCTGCTTACCGAGCGCGGAATGGTTACCGTTGACGATAACGGCAGCATTATTCTTACAAAGCAGGGTAAAACGGAGGCACAGCGTATTTATGAGCGCCACACCGTGCTTACAAAAATGTTTATGAACCTCGGCGTTGATGAAAAAACGGCGTCTGATGACGCTTGCCGTATAGAACACTATATCAGCGACACTACCTTTAACGCCATAAAAAAACATATGGAAGAGCATAAGTAATCTGGCAGAGTAATATTAAACGGAATACGTATAGAAAAAAGGCGGGGATTTTCATCCCTGCCTTTTTTATTTCTATATGAACGGAATTATCTTGTGCTTAACCTTTGTTTTGTACTCGGTATAGCCCTCAAGTTCTTCCTCCTTTGCGTTCAGCCTCTTTTTCGGCAAATTAATTTGCTGTTCAATGCTTATGGGAAACACTTCAACTCCGCTCCCTTCAATATGCGTCTTTATATCTTAGGGCGAATTATGGGCGACTTTTAGCCGTCCGTATTATGCGCGTTTTATGCATAACTAAAAAAATTTGAATAACATTTCGGAAAATATAGCGTTTTTGCGCTATATTTTTTTGTTTTACAGGGTATTGTTGAAGGGAGTTTTTCCCTTCGGATTTTGTTTTGATTTTGTAAGGAGGTTGCCTATGGCAAGAAAGAAGAAATCTGCAGAGGAGGAAATCCGCGAAGGTTTAAAGCGCCTTGCTTTCGGAGAAATACAGGACGCGGTACGCCTGCTTTTTGCAGATGAGGAGGAAATACTTGACACGCTGCCGCAGCTCAATCTTTATAACATAAGCGAGATTAAGCGCCCGAAAGGCGGCGGAATGGAAATCAAGTTTTTTGACCGTATCCGTGCGCTTGAAAAGCTGCGCGAGCTGGACAGCCATTCCGTTTCGGAGCCGCTCGGCTTTTACAAAGCACTGGAGGAGGGCGCGCGTCTGGCGGGTAATGCGTTTGACGAGGTGCAGAGTGAATAGCTTTGCTCCGTTTTCAAAGAAGCAGCTTGCGGTTTTAACCTGGTGGTGCAGTGAAAGCCCTGTTAAAGATAAAAACGGGATTATTTGCGACGGGGCAATCCGCTCGGGCAAAACGATGTGTATGAGCATTTCCTTTATAAGCTGGGCTTTTTACGGCTTTTGCGGCACATCCTTTGCCATTTGCGGCAAAACGATTGCATCACTGAGGCGCAATGTCGTAACCCCGCTTCTTCCTCAGCTTTCCGCTCTCGGCTTTAACTGCGAATACAAAATCAGCCAAAATCTTTTAGAGATTGAAAGGTCGGGCGTAAAAAACCGCTTCTGGCTTTTCGGCGGAAGGGACGAGTCCTCCGCCTCTCTGATTCAGGGTATGACCCTGGGAGGAGTGCTGCTTGATGAGGTGGCATTAATGCCCCGCTCCTTTGTAGAGCAGGCACTCGCTCGCTGCTCGCTTGATAATGCAAAGTACTGGTTCAACTGCAATCCCGAACATCCTTTTCACTGGTTTTATAACGAGTGGATAAAGAAAGCGCATAGCAAAAATATGCTTTACCTCCATTTTAAAATGGAGGATAATCCTGCGCTTTCCCCCTCAGTTATTGAAAGGTACAAACGGCTTTACAGCGGCGCGTTTTACGAACGCTTCGTTGAGGGCAGATGGGTTGCTGCGGACGGGTTGGTTTACCCGATGTTCAGCACCGAAAGGCATATCAGAAAGAGCAGCGGCGCGTTTTCGCAATATTATATTTCCTGCGATTACGGCACGGTCAACCCCTTTTCCCTCGGGCTTTGGGGTTGGTCGCAGACGGACGGCGCGTGGTTTCGGTTTGATGAGTTTTACCATTCAAGCAGGGATTGCGGCGTTCAGCTTACCGATGAGGAATATTATCAGCGCCTTGAACAGCTGGCGGGCGATTTGCCCGTAACGGCGGTTATAATTGACCCCTCAGCCGCAAGCTTTATTGAAACGGTAAAGCGGCACGGAAAATTCAGGGTTATTAAGGCGGAAAACGATGTTCTTCGTGGAATAAACCTTGTTTGCACCGCACTTAAAAATGAAGATATTTTCTTTTACCCGCACTGTGCGGATACAATTCGGGAATTCTCGGTTTACAGGTGGGATAACGATATAAGGCGTGACGCGCCTAAAAAAGAAAACGACCACGCAATGGATGATATCCGCTATTTTGTTTCAACCGTTTCGGGACGGGAAAACAGGGGCGGCAATTTCATTTCATTCGCGGTTGAAAGGAAGTGAAATATTGGGGCTGTTTAACAGAAAAAAGGCAGGCGGCGGCGCTAATGAAAACGGCACTGTCGCAGTGCAGACCGGTGCGTATTCGGCACATCCCTTTTGGCAGCTTAATTCTTACTGCCAGCTTGCCGCGGACGGCAGATTTTACTCGCAGCTCAGGGAAAATGTGCCGATTGTTGACGCGGCGATTTCCAAAATTATTCGCCTTGTTAACGATTTCTGGTTTGAAACAGGGGACGAGCAGCTTGATTATGAAATTAATTCCTTTTTTGAAAGCATTAATGTCGGCGGAAATCAGACGGGCATTTATGCGTTTACCTCAACCTATCTTTCGGAGCTTTTAACCTACGGCTCCGCAGTGGGCGAAATGCTTGCGGACGACAACGGCTTTTATGCGCTGTATAACGGCGAGCTTTCCGTTCTGGAGGTTAAGCGCGCGGCTAATAATTTTGACGTTGAGTTTTACAATTCGGGCAAAAAGCTTGAAAATCAGGAGCTGATTTTGTTTTCTGCGCTTAATCCGAAACCCGGCAAAATACTCGGCACAAGCCTTCTTGCAGGGCTTCCGTTTATTGCGGATATTCTTTTGACCGTTTACAACACAATCGGCGAAAACTGGCGCCACGCGGGCAATCTTCGCTATGCGGTAACGTATAAGCCCACTGATGACAGCGTTGACGCAACGCAGAGGGCAAACCAGATTGCTTCTGCCTGGCAGCAGGCGATGAGCTGTAAGGACACGGTAAAGGATTTTGTTGCGGTAGGCGATGTCAGCGTTAAGGTTATCGGGGCGGATAACAACGTGCTTTCAAGCGAAATTCCCGTCAGACAGCTTTTGGAGCAGCTTGTTGCAAAAACAGGTCTGCCGCCGTATATGCTTGGGCTTTCCTGGTCAACCACGGAGCGTATGAGCGCACAGCAGGCGGATGTTTTGACAACGGAGCTTGAGGCTTACAGGCGTTTGCTTACACCCGTGCTTCTTAAAATTGCAAATAAATATCTGCACACAATCGGCAGGTATCAGCCCGTAAGCGTTCACTGGGAAACCATAACGCTTCAGGATGAAACGGAGCACGCCAGAGCTTGCCTTTATAATGCACAGGCTCAAAAAATTGCTAAGGAGATTGAGGAATGAAGGAAGGCATTATAGAAAAGGGCTACACCCCCGAAAAAGACGATTATGAAAAAATAATGCAGTTTACCCGTAAGCCTTTCAGCGAGGAGGAGCTCTATGTTTTCAGGGTTATGCTCTGCAATAACGATATTGACAGGGATAACGAAAAGTTTTCCGTTTCCGCGTTAAACGAGCTTGCCTCCCTTTTTATCGGCAAAACGGGAATTAAGGACCATTCGATGAAATCCGAGGACCAGACTGCACGAATTTTTGATACTGCCGTAGAGCAAATCAGCGGCAGAAAAACCGCAGACGGCGAGCCGTTTTATGCGCTTTTTGCCAAGGCATATATGGTAATAAGCCCTGAAACGCAGGCGCTTATACGCGATATTGACGCGGGAATTAAAAAAGAGGTTTCCGTTTCCTGCTCAATGGCAGAGTGCATTTGCTCAATCTGCGGCGAAAACAAAAGGAAAACCCGCTGCACCCACATTCCCGGCAGGGATTATGAGGGCAGAAGGTGTTTTAACATTTTAAGCGGTGCGCAGGATGCTTATGAGTTCAGCTTTGTTGCCGTTCCCGCACAGCGGGAGGCTGGGGTTGAAAAATCCTTCAGCACTGATGAAGGGAGTATTGATATGCAGGATATTATTAAAAGCCTCAGCACTGCTCAGGAAATAACCCTTTCCGCAAAAAGCGCAAACGAGCTTGGCGAGTATATCAAATCGCTTGAGGAGCAGGCTGAGCTTGGCAGAGAGTATAAGGAAAGCCTTGCAAGGCAGATTACAAAGCTTTGCGAAAAGGCAATTCCGTATATGGATTTAAAAACCTTTGCGGGCGTTGCTTCGGTTATGACAACCGATGAGCTGCTCAAGTTCAAGGCGGCGTTTGAAAAGCAGAATGCGCAGGCGGAAAAGCCCGCTCCCCAGCTTGCCAAGGCGGAGCGCAGCACAGGCAAAGGATTAAATGAATTTAAAATTTAGGAGGAAAAATAAATGATTTACGATTTTAAAGGGCTTAATGAAAATGTAATTACGTTACCCGCAGCCGAGGGGCTGGCTGCAGGCAACCCCGTTACAATTGCAAGCGGCGATGCTTCTCTTGCTCCGGCAAACAGTGATTTTGTCGGTATCTGCACAGGCGTTGCAGACGGCGTTGCAACCGTGCAGGTCAGCGGTTATGTTGAAATTGCCGCAACAGGCGTTAGCTCTTACGGTTATGCAGGCATTGCGTCAAACGGCTCAGGCGGCGTTAAAAAGTCTGATTCAGCCGTAAGAAAGGCTTATATCATTAAGATTGATTCAACCAACAATAAGATTGGATTTATTCTTTAATCAGGAGGTAATTTGAATATGTCATTTGATACTTTAAAACTCGACAAGGGGCTTTATACCTCGTCAAAGGGCTTCACAGCGGCTCTTGAAGAGGCGGACCCCTCCGAAAACTATATCGGCACTGAGCTGGAAGGGCTTGACGCTTACCAGCGCCAGCTTAAAAGATTTGATATTAAGGTTTCAGGCAGGAATTCAGACTGTATTGCAAAGTTTTTCCAGACTACTGATTCCGCGGCGCTGTTTCCCGAATACGTTTCCCGCGCGGTTATGCAGGGTATTGAAACAGAAGACAACCTTTCCAAAATCATTGCCACCACAACTAATATTGACTCACTTGATTACCGTTCAATCGCAAGCGTTCAGAACGACAATGATTTTGAGCTTGCGGCAGTGGGCGAGGGTGCTTTCATTCCGCAGACGGTAATTAAGACAAGCGAAAATCTTACACGCCTTCACAAGAGGGGCAGAATGCTTGTTGCTTCTTACGAGGCAATCAAGTTCCAGAAGCTTGATTTGTTCACCATCACTTTAAATCAGATAGGCTCATACATCGCAAGAAGCCAGTTTACTGACGCGGTTAATACCCTCGGCGAAGCCATTACGCCTACCGAATTATCGGGCTCAACCCTTACTTATGCCGATATGGTAAGCATCTGGGAATCACTCTATCCGCATCGCCTTACGGCAATTGTTGCAGGCACCGCAGAGATTGCCGCAATGCTTAACCTTACCGAATTCAAGGACTCAAATGCGGGGCTTAATTTCCACGGCACAGGCAAAATGATTACTCCTTTCGGCGCCGAGGTTATCAGCTTCCCGTCAATTTCAGGCGATGCAATCCTTGCTCTTGACGGCACCTGCGCGCTTGAAAAGGTACAGGCGGGCGACGTGCTTACCGAGTACGACAAGCTTATTGACCGCCAGCTTGAAAGGGCAACTATTTCTACCATTTGCGGCTTCTCAAGGCTTTATGAGGACGCCGCCAAGGTTTTTGCTTATCCCGGCAACTAATTAACTGAGAAAGGGGTGTAAAGCCTTGATTAACAGGCAAAATGCCTTGAGCCTGCTTGCCACTCTCCGCAGCCTTGACGACGGCTTTGAGGCGGAAAACACGGAATTGATTGATTACGCTGTAAGCTGGGCGCAGTCGATTGCTACCGACGAAAGCGCGTCAGGCACCCGCCTTGATTTTCTTGCCGCCGCAAAGCTTAATTATCTGCTTGCGGCAAGGGAAACGGGGGCAAACGGCGTAACGTCGTTCAAAGCAGGCGACGTTTCCGTAAAGGAGGATGGCTCTGCGGCTGTTAAGGCGGCAAAGGAAATATTGGACTCAGCCTTGTGCGACGCCGGTACACTTGTTAATCTCAAAAGCGGTTTTGCATTTATCGGTGTTTAAATGGACAAGGCTAATCTTATAAAAAAAGAATTAAACAAAGTCGGCAAGGAAGTTTTCCTTGCTGACGGTTCCTGGGTTTCAACTCCGTTTTTTGCAGTCGTTCAGCAAAAATGGAAGCAAACAAAAACTAATTTTGAACCCAAGATTACCGAAATCGGCGAGGTCAGCGTTGATTATTTTGTATATATAGGGCCTTACGACCATGATATTGTTTCCCTGTCGGACAATGCCTTTCTGCTTTTGGGTAACGAAAAGTACGTTTTCAAGAAAAGGGAAAGGGTAGTTGTCGGCGGCAAAACGCAGTATTACTGGGGAATTTTAAGGCGCGTTTGGGAGGATAATAATGATTAATCTTTACAGCGTCAGTAATGACCTGATTACGCGGCTGAGGCAGAATTCGTATTTTGAAGATACGGTACTTTGCTGCTCGTTTCCCAAAACGGTTAAGCCGACCCTGCTTAGCCACCCCGCAATCGCGGTAAGCGTTTGCAGCGTAAATTTTGACGAGGCTTCGCTTGGAGATAACGTTATGGCGGGTACGGTCAGCGTTTCGGCGGATGTTTTTATTCCCGCCTTGCTCAGAAATCAGATTTCGCTTGACGAGTTTGTTTCGCAAATCTGCAAAAGCGCAGCGGGTATGAGAATAGTAAGCATTTCCTGCGAAAAGCCGCAGAGCAATAAATACGCCGAGTGCATTGAGCAGAAAATCATTATTACCTTTAATGATGAAATATGTTTTGAGGAGCAGTAAATGAATCAGGATACTTTTATTACGGATGAATATCAGGACGTTTCAAAGCTTTCGGAATACCTTCAGCTTGATTCGCGCCGTTATGATTCGGGCTTCGGGAGTGAGCAGTAATGCAGCTTCTGAATATGAAATATAAGGATTTTGTGTTTCCGTCAAACCCCTCAAGGCTTGAGGTAATTAACAGTAAAAACATTGCTCAAAAGCCGTTGGTTAACGGGGATTTCAATACTGACGAGCTTTCAAAAGAAGCCTGCGTTATTAAGGCTCAGGGCGCTTTTTACGGCGCTGACGCTTACAGCAAGGCGCAAAGCCTTGCGCGGCTTTTTGAAGAAAACGGCGCGGGCTGGCTCTTTCTGCCAAGCAGCCGTTGTTTAAGGGCGTATTTTAAAACCCTTTCACTGTCCGAAAGCGCGGATAAAAGCAGTATTTCATATGAAATATCATTTGTGGAAAAATCCTCGGGGCGTTCCGAAAGCTTTCCGTTCGGCTACACCTTTGCACAGCCGAACGAAAACGCGTTTGATATTGCGGCTCGCTGCGGAATAAGCATTGAGGATTTAATGGACTGCAACAATATTCAAACACCTTTTGATATTGAGGAGGGCGACAGAATTTGGCTGAAATAAGTTTTAAGCTTTTTGACGTAAAAAATGACGTTACTATCCCCGAAAGCGTGGTTTCATACGAATTAACGTCCGAGGTTTCAGCAGCCTGCGACGGCCTGCGCCTTTGCTTTATTCTCGGCGGCGCCTGCCCCGAAATTGTTAAGGTGCAGGCGTATAACGGCGATAAAATGGTCTTTAACGGCTTTGCGGACAAGCAGTGCGTTTCCTTGTCCGAAAACGGAAAAACGGTTTTCATTTACGCGAGAAGCAGCGCCGCATTACTTGTTGATAACGAGGCGCTTCCGTGCCAGTATCACCGTCCTTCTGCCGCGCAGCTTTGGTACAACAATGCGCGCGAATTCGAGTTCGGCTGTGCGTTGCCAAGCCTAACCTGCGAAAACGATTATTATGTTTTAAAGGGCACAAGCTGCTTCGGCGCAATTAATAATTTCTTTTCAATGCTCTACCCTACGGGAATTTATGTTGACGTTGATAACGTTATCCGCGCTTATGAAATAAGCAGTGAGGTTAAAACGCTTGACGGCTGCAGGGTAACGAAGGCGGGGTATGTAATTAACCGCAGCAATCCGCTGTCGCAGATTGATTATAAAATTACCGCCTCTGAAAAATATTGCTACCATCTTAAAAGCAAGAGCGCCGAAAATAACGGCATTTCAAGGCGCAGGCTAATCAACCTTTCCGCGCTTCCTTTATGGCAAAGGGAGGCGGCGGCAAGGCAGACCCTTGAAAAATCGCTTGAGGAAATGTACGCTCTTGAGCTTGAAATTGAAGGTTATGCCGATTTTGCTCTTTATGACAGCGTACGGGTTAACCTCAAAGGGCTTTGTGAAAATTCAGTGTTTTTGGTTTATGAGCTTGTCAGAAGCAAGGGCAGAAACGGAGAAAAAACCGTTGTTAAGCTCAGAAGTCAGCAGGACGGAGGGTTTATTAATTATGTGGCTCAGTAAAAGGCAAAACGTGCAGACAAACTCCCTCGCAGAAGAGGGCAAGCTGACCGTAAACAGCGCTTCGCTTACGGAAACGACGGCAACAATGCAGTCAAGAAACGCCGCCGACTATGCGCCGTACGGCTATTCTGCGTGCGTTCCCGTAGGCGAATCAGTGCTGCTTTTAAACGGCTCGGGCGGTATATGCCGCGCAGGCGTAAGAATGGCTGAAGAGCAGCTTGCGCAGGGAGAAATTGAAATTGAATCGCTCGGCGGAGCGAAAATCCGCCTTATGAACGACGGCAGCATAAGCCTTAACGGGCTTATTATTTCGGCTGACGGAAGGATTACTAATGGCGAGGTGATTGATTTTTGATTAGGTTTGAAACCGAAATCGTGCGAGGCGGCGATTATGTGCCAGATGAAAACGGTGGTCTTTTGCTTGCGGATTACACAAACGCAATCCTTCAGGATTTGGCAAGGGCTGTTGATACCGACAGGGGCAGCTTTTACCCCGATAAACGCTTCGGCGGCTTTGACGCCGACGGCGTTCAGGCAGTTCCCACGGCGCTTTATGCCGCCGCCCGCGCAAGACAGGCGCTGTATTACCTCGGCGGAATATACGTTGAAGCCGTTGAGGAAAATAACGGCAGCCTTATACTTCATCTTATAATCAACAAGGAAAAAAGGCAGGTGGAAATCACGCTTTGAAAGAAACCTATAATAAATTATTAAACGATATGCGCACCGCTTATTTTGAGGAGTGCGGGCTGGAGCCTGCGCCGAATTCCGATTTGGAGCTCAGGTTCAAAGCGGTTGCGAGTGAGATTTTTTCTGCGTATTCTTATGCGCAGTTTGTTTTAAAACAGATTTTTGTACAAACGGCAACGGGCGAGTATCTGGACAGGCATGCGGCGCTCAGGGGAATTGAAAGAAAAGCCGCGGCTTATGCGCAGGGTGAGCTGGTTTTCAGCATTAACGAGGCGTTAGAGGAGGACGTTTTAATCCCCGCCGAAACGGTTTGCTCCTCGGCTGAAAGACCGTTCGTTCAGTTTGCCACCACTCAGTCCGCGGTAATTGAGGCGGGGCAGCTTTCCGTTACCGTTCCCGCTCAGGCTATTGCAAGCGGCGCTCAGTTCAACTGCCCTGCGGGCGAAATTACGGTGCTCGTTAACCCGCCCGAATACGTTTCGTCTGTAATAAACGCCTCAGAAATGGCAGGCGGCTTTGACGATGAAAACGATTCTTCGCTCAGGGAACGCCTGATTTCCTCTTACGGCGGCAGACGCTTTGCGGTTAATGAACAAAGCCTGCGCGAGTGCCTGCTTGAAATAACAGGCATTCTTGACGCCGCAGTTTATAACAGCGCAAGCGAGACGCTTACCGTGTGCGTAAAGCTTGCGGGCGGTACGAGTATTAACAGAGTTTCAGACAGAATACGTTCAAAGCTTGGCTTGGTTTCAATTTGCAAAATGCCGCTTGATATATGCGAGGCGGAACCGTTTGCTTTTAATATTGACGCTTCGGTCAAGATTGAGGAGGGCTATGACGAAAACGAGATAACGGGGGCGGCGCAGCAGCTTATTGAAGACGAGGTGTCGTCAATGCACATCGGCAAAAACATCAGCTCCGCACAAATTGCGGCGTTGCTTTACGGCATTAAGGGCGTAAAGCTTGCAGAGGTTTGCCTTACCGATGAAAACGGAAGGCCGTTTTCCTGCCCGTCAAATTCGTATCTTGTGCCGAGCAGTATTACGGTGGCGGTTTATGAATAATCAGATTTTTTCACGCCTTTGCAGTTTAATGCAGAGACTTGGCTTCAGCGCACAGGCAGGGGACGTTACAACTGCGGAGATGCGCGCCTATGCGGCAGGGCTTTCAGCGGTTTATGAATTGCTTGACAAGGCAATCGGTAACGCGTTTATTGATACCGCTGACGAGGCAACGATTTCATCGCTGATAACTCTTTTGAAAATAACGCCCGCGGGAACCGCACAGCAAAACAGACAAAACATTATTGCCGAAATGAGCCGCGGTTATGTGCTTATGACGTTTAGCGAGATTCTTATGCGCTTTTTCCGCTTAGGCTATACCTTTGAAGGTACGCAGGAAAAATACCGCTTTTCTATCGGAAATCAGGAATATACGGCGGAACGCCTGCTTAACCTTTCGCGTATTGTTGATGAGGTTATGCCTGCTTATGAAAGAATATATTCCGCCGGTGATTACCTTACTTTTGACGGGCTTGACTCGTTAGGTCTTCGATGGTTTGAAATAGATAAAGCACGTCTGCCGTTTTATATATGGAATGCGGTTGCGGGCAATAATTATGATTAAAAATACTTAAACAGGAGGTTCGTTATGAGCGCTTCAAACAGAACAGAAACGATAGGGCTTAACAGCTGGCTCGGCAGCGACAGACCCGAGCGTGCTGACTTTAATGCCGATAATGCAATAATTGACAGCACCTTTGCCGAGCATTTTGACGACGCCTGCCATATTACAGGCGCTGAAAGGACAAAGTGGAACAGCCCGTACTTCTTCGGTACGTATTACGGCGACGGCAGTCTGACGCGCAGCATTGACACCCAGTGCCCCTTTACACCAACTTGGGGCATTGTTTTTAAGGGTAACGCAATGCCTGCCACAACAGACTTTTCCACAACAAGAAATTTCAATAATTTTGGAATTGTTTCGGTCAGGTCAAGCACGCTCGGCGTAAGCATTTCGGGCTCAACGCTTACCGTAAAGCAGTCGGGCACGGCGATTGTCTCAAACGAATATGCTTCGTTTAACGCCGTAGGCGAAACATACTGCTACATCCTTTTCAGATAATTATTTCTTTGCTAACTTGCCCTTGACAAACTTACATTAAATGTATATAATAATGTAACAAAATAAATATAACCCAACAAAAACTGGGAAGCAGAAAAAGATTTTTTATTACCGTTTCAGAGAGTCGGCAGCGGGTGAGAGTCGGCACGGTGTAATTAATGTATAGCTCTCTGCGGAGTTGCTGTTCTGAATAGAAATCAATAGGGGCAGCCGCGTAACTGCGTTATCGGTTAAGGCATTGATTGATGCTAAAGGGCAAAGCAATTTGCTGAAATAGGGTGGTACCGTGCAGATATTCTGCGCCCCTATATCTTTTAGGGGCGTATTTTTATGCCCTGAAATTACGGCGGCACTGCCGCAGAATTGAAAGGAGTTTTCATTATGTTAGAAGGATACAGAAAGTATATCCCGTTCAAACCGATTAATATTCCGGACCGAACCTGGCCGGATAAGGTTATCACAAAAGCGCCCATTTGGTGCTCCGTTGACCTTCGCGACGGCAATCAGGCACTTGTTGACCCGATGAATTTGCAGGAAAAGCTTGAGCTTTTTGACACCCTGCTCAAAATCGGCGTAAAGGAAATTGAGGTCGGCTTTCCCTCCGCTTCGGAAACAGAATATGAGATTTTAAGAACGCTTATTGACGGCGGCTATATTCCCGATGACGTTACAATTCAGGTGCTTGTTCAGGCAAGACCTCATCTTATCAAAAAAACCTTTGAGGCAATCAAGGGCGCAAAAAACGTTATTGTGCATTTCTACAACTCAACCTCAACGCTTCAGCGCAAGGTCGTGTTTAAAACCGATATGCAGGGCGTTATTGATATTGCCGTTAAGGGCGCAAAGCTCATTAAGGAGTTAACCGATAAGGAGCTTGCGGAAAATCCCGATATGAACATCCGTTATGAGTATTCTCCCGAGTCTTTCACGGGCACGGAGATTGATAACGCAATCGAGATTTGTGAAAGGGTTATGGAGGTTATGGAGGCAACTCCCGAAAACCCGATTATCCTTAACCTGCCGTCAACTGTTGAATGTTCAACTCCCAACGGCTATGCGGACCAGATTGAGTATTTCTGCCGTCATATGAAGAACAGGGACGCCGCTATCATCTCGCTTCATCCCCATAACGACAGGGGCGAGGGCGTAGCCGCAACCGAGCTTGCGCTTATGGCGGGCGCCGACCGTGTTGAAGGCACGCTGTTCGGCAACGGCGAGCGTACGGGTAACGTTGATATGGTAACCCTTGCGCTTAATATGTGGACTCAGGGCGTTGACCCGAAGCTTGATTTCCATAACATCAATGAAATTAAAGAGGTTTATGAGCGCGCAACGAAGATGAGCGTTCCTCCGCGTCAGCCGTATGCGGGCGAGCTTGTGTTTACCGCGTTTTCAGGCTCACATCAGGACGCTATCAATAAGGGCAAAATCTATATGGACGAAACGGGTTCGGATTACTGGGAGGTTCCCTATCTTCCGATTGACCCCGCCGACGTCGGCAGAGAATATGAGCCCGTTATCCGCATTAATTCCCAGAGCGGAAAGGGCGGCGCTGCGTTCATTCTTTCAAATAACTACGGTATTAAAATGCCGAAGGCAATGCACCCCGAATTCGGCGCGGTCGTTCAGAAGGCGTGCGAGGAAAAGGGAACAGAGCTTTCCGCAGGCGAGGTTTTCGGGCTTTTCCAGAAGGAGTACCGCAATGTTGCGGGTCCTTACAGGCTTCGTAACTACAAGGTTTATGAAGAAAAGGTTGAGGAAGAGGAGCTTTCAAAGGTTAGGTTTGAGGGCACCATTACCTATAAGGGCGGCGACCCTGTTGACATTAAGGGCGAGGGCAGCGGCCCCATCGGCGCATTCTTTACAGCCATTCAGGCAATCGGCATTACAGGCTATGAGTTTATTGACTACAGCGAGCACGCTATCGCCGTCGGCTCAGACTCAAAGGCTATCAGCTACATTCATCTTAAAAACCCGCAGGGCAAGGACGTTTTCGGCATCGGCGTAAGCCATAACATCAGCTACGCTTCAATGAAGGGCATTATCTGCGCAATTAACCGCGACCAGCCTGATACCTTCAGGGACGACACTATGCCGGGTATTTTCGACATCTGCTAATCTGCAAAGGAGATACGATTATGAATAATTATAAGATTACCGTTTTAAAGGGCGACGGTATAGGCCCTGAAATTGTTGATGAAACCTTAAAGGTGCTTGACGCAGCAGGCGAAAAATTCGGCTTTAAATTTGATTATAACTATCAGCTTCTCGGCGGTATCGCCATTGACGAAACGGGCGTTCCTTTCCCTAAGGAAACCGAGGAAGCCTGCAAGGCTTCGGACGCCGTGCTTCTTGGCGCAGTAGGCGGTCCCAAGTGGGATACTCAGCCCGGCAATAACCGCCCCGAAGCAGGTCTGCTTGCAATCCGCGGCGCACTCGGTCTGTTCGCAAATCTGCGCCCCGCAAAGATTTTTGCTCCGCTTAAATCCGCTTCTCCGATTAAGGAGGAGATTATCGGCGACGGTCTTGATATTCTTATCGTCCGCGAGCTTACGGGCGGAATTTATTTCGGCGACCGCGGCACTTATGAAAAGGACGGCGTTGTCGGAGCGTATGACACAGAGCGTTACACTGTGCCCGAAATCAAGCGCATTGTTAAGGCGGGCTTTGAATATGCTATGAAGCGCGGCAAGCGCCTTACCTGTGTTGATAAGGCTAACGTGCTTGACTCCTCAAGGCTCTGGCGCAAGGTTGCAGAGGAGGTTCATGCCGATTATCCCGAGGTTGAGCTTAATTATATGTATGTTGATAACTGCGCTATGCAGCTCGTTCGCAATCCCGGCCAGTTTGACACAATCGTAACCTCAAACATCTTCGGCGACATTCTGTCTGACGAGGCTTCAATGATTAGCGGCTCAATCGGTATGCTTGCGTCCGCTTCGCTTGCTGCGGGCACCTTCGGTCTGTATGAGCCCATTCACGGCTCCGCTCCCGATATTGCGGGTCAGCAAAAGGCAAATCCGCTTGCAACAATCCTTTCGGGCGCTATGATGCTGCGCTACACCTTCGGCGAGGCTGAGGCTGCGGACGCTATTGAAAACGCAGTTGACACCGCGCTTACCAAGGCGCGCACTCCCGACATTGCCGCTGAGGGACTGCCCACAATAACCACGTCAGAGATGGGCGACCTTGTTGTGTCGTTACTTTAATCTGATTAATATAATTAAAAGGGATTACCGATTAGAAAAGGTGCCATAACGAAGGTTTTGAAAGTAAGTAGAAACAATCGTTATGGCATTTTGCATTTTACAACAATAATTAAAAACATTAAATATTGGAGAAAAATGCAATGAAAAAGTATATTAGTGATGGGAAAAACGGGCTTGATTATACGCTGGTAAACGGTGTGTATTTGCCTAACCTGATTTCAACCGAAATGAATTATGAGATTGGAATGTGGGGACAAAGACATCTTCGGTATATCAAGCAGCATCGCAAAGTGTTATACACCTCGCTTCTAACAAACTGCAAGCAGAAAAAGTGTTGAGTTTTCTTTTGAAAACTAAATTCTATACTATTTCTGAATAGAGCGGGAGCGGATGGAGTTGAAGAAGGAGGCGTACTTTTTCTTATACGAATTCAGGCAAGCGTGTAGTGGAGTTCGGCGGTATTATGAGCAACCCGACCTATAAGAAGGTCTGCGAAGGAATCGCTCTTGCCAAAGAGGAAATGGCAACGGTTGCTGCTAAAGACCTCGGTCACAGCGAAATTGTTGACCATAACGACCCGAACTTCGTAAACTTTGTTATTAATATGTAAAGGATGATTTGATGAAAAAGACAGTAGCTTTAATATTGGCGCTTACGCTTGTTTTCACTTTTACTGCCTGTTCTGCGGGCGGCGATAACGAAACGACAACGGCGAACACACAAAGTACAACCGTAGGGGCTGACGAACCCGGCAGCCCGACAGAAGCCAAAGCCGATAAAAAAATATTAACCATCTATTTCAGTTCTGCGAATACGGTTGACGCAACCTCGTCTGCAACTCCGTATTTTGACGGTGTGGCTTCCACCGAATATCTTGCACAGTATATCAATAAAAAGGTCGGCGGCGATATAGCAAAGCTAACTCCCGTTAAGGATTATCCCGAAAGCTATAATGCTACGGCAGACGCGGCTAAAAAGGAAACCGACAGCAACGCGCGCCCCGAATTTCAAAAGCTCGAAGTCAACCCCGAGGATTACGATGTGATTTTTGTCGGCTATCCTATGTGGTGGTACACCCTGCCGATGATTATGTACACCTTCTTTGAC
>CADBUK010000070.1 GCA_902797915.1 Oscillospiraceae bacterium | reverse complement strand
TTTTTTGTGATTTTAATTATATTTTTACGGCTTAATTAGGCATAATAAACAATAATTTAGCAAAATCAATTTTACCCCTTGTGTATTTTTTATATTTAATATATAATGTTATTTGTAAAACTATGAAAAATTTTTCGAGGGTAAAATATGAAACATCCTGAAATTGTTGAAAAAATGAGTCTGGAACAAAAAGCAAAATTTGTTTCAGGCTATGATTATTGGCATCTTGAGGAAGCGCCCGAACTCGGTCTGCCCAAGATTATGATTACCGACGGTCCTCACGGACTGCGTAAGCAAAAGGGCAAGGATTACGTTGAGCCTGAAGGCGCCGCAAAGCAGAAGGGCGGAATCGGTCTCGGCAACTCCGTTCCTTCAACCTGTATGCCTCCCGCCGCAACCTCCGCGTGCTCCTGGGATGAGGCGCTGCTTACCGAGGAGGGCGAGGCTCTTGCAGAGGAATGCTTGCAGGAAAAGGTTTCCACAATTCTCGGCCCGGGTACAAACATTAAGCGTTCTCCCGTTTGCGGCAGAAACTTTGAGTATTTTTCAGAGGACCCGTTGCTTGCGGGTAAGATGAGCGCCGCTCATATCAACGGCGTTCAGTCCAAGGGCGTCGGCACCTCGTTAAAGCATTTTGCCTGCAACTCGCAGGAGGCTTTCCGTATGGTTATCAATGAGGTTATTGATGAAAGAGCCATCCGTGAAATTTATTTCCCCGCTTTTGAGATTGCCGTTAAAGAGGCTCAGCCGTGGACGATTATGAATTCTTACAACAGAATTAACGGCGTTTATGCTTCACAGAACGGCTGGATGCAGAATAAAGTTCTCCGCGACGAATGGGGCTTTAAGGGTCTTATCGTAACGGACTGGGGTGCTTCGGTTGACAGAATTCCGGGTCTTGAAAACGGCACTGACCTTGAAATGCCTACCTCGGGCAGCCTTAACACAAAGCGTATTATCGAGGCTGTTAATAACGGCACTCTTGATGAGGCTGTTCTTAACGAGCGCGTTGACACCGTTGTTGATTTGATTGTTAAGTCAAAGCCCGCTCTTGAGCAGAACGACGGTTACAGATTTGACGCTGAGGCTCATCATAAAATTTCACAGAAGGTTGCAGAAGGCTCAATGGTTCTTCTCAAGAATGATGAAAACATTCTTCCTCTTAAAGCAGGCCAGAAGGTTGCTGTTATCGGCGAAATGGCTAAGGCTCCGCGCTTCCAGGGCGCAGGCTCATCCGTTATTAACCCGACAAAGCTTGTTAACGCGTTTGACGAATTAACAGCGCTCGGCGTTGACGTTACATACGCGCAGGGCTATGAAAAGGGCAAGGATGAAATTAACGACGCTCTTGTTTCAGAGGCTGCTGCAGCTGCCAAGGCTGCAGACGTTGCAGTTGTATTCGTAGGTCTTACCGAGGAATTTGAGGGAGAGGGCTACGACAGAGAGAATATTGATATGCCCAAGAGCCATAACAATCTTGTGTTTGAGATTGCAAAGGCTAACCCGAACACCGTTGTTGTTCTTGCAGGCGGCTCGGTTGTTCTTATGCCCTGGCTCAGCGAGGTTAAGGCGCTTCTTAACTCGGGTCTCGGCGGTCAGGCAGGCGGCGCTGCTGTTGCAAATATCTTAACAGGCGCCGTTAACCCAAGCGGTAAAACGGCTGAAACCTATCCCGCTTCGTTTGAGTCCAACCCCACCTTCGGCAATTATCCGGGCGGTCCCGTTGTTTCGGAGCATAAGGAAAGCGTTTTCATCGGCTACCGTTATTATGATACCGCAGGTATTGACGTTGTGTTCCCGTTCGGCTTCGGACTTTCTTATACAACGTTTGAGTACAGCGACATCAAGCTTTCGGCAGACAGCATTAAGGATACGGATACCCTCAAGGTTTCCTTTAAGATTAAGAATACGGGCGCGGTTGACGGTGCTGAGGTTGCAGAGCTTTACGTTGCCGATAAGGAGTCAACAATCTTCCGTCCCAAGAAGGAGCTTCGCGCCTTCACTAAGGTATTCTTAAAGGCTGGCGAGGAAAAGGAAGTTACCCTTGAACTCGGCAAGCGCGCGTTTGCGTATTATAATGTAAATATCGGCGACTGGCATGTTGAAACGGGCGAGTTTGAAATTATGGTCGGCGCTTCAAGCCGCGATATCAGGCTTACCGAAACCGTAACCGTAACCTCCACCGTTGAGGCAGAAATTCCCGATTACAGAATGTCCGCTCCTTCATATTATAAGGCTGACATCAAGAATATTGCTGACGATGAATGGACGGCAGTTTACGGCCAGACTCTTCCTGCAAGGGAAAGAGACCCGAAGGCTCCGATTGACATTTATTGCTGCCTTAACGACGCAAGGCACACCAAGTGGGGCGGCAAGCTCTGCAGGCTTATTGAAAAGATTATGGGCGGTATGGGCTCTGACGCTAACGGCGACGGAAAGATGCTTGCCGCTATGGCAACCCAGATTCCCGTGCGTAACTTTATCGCAATGAGTATGGGCGCTTTCTCTCCCGCTCAGGCTGACGGTCTTTTGATGATGCTTAATGACGATAAATCAAGCTTTGTCGGCTTCAGCAAAATCTTCTGGCGCCTCGGCGGCACAATCGCAAAGCTTCCCAAGCTTCTTAAATCCATCTGATAATTATATTGCGGGAGGGCGTTGCCCTCCCGTTTTGCTTGCCGTCTGGCGCAGCCCTTAATTAATTTACAATGGGTGCGGGTGTCCCGCCCGAAACTTGCCGAAGGCAAATTTCACTGCAAAGCAATTTCACTTTTGCAAAGCAAAAATTTCACTCGCGCAACGCGCGAATTTCACTGTCAGGCGCAGCCCGATTACCGTTGTTTGACATCAAACAAATTGTTTGATAAGATAATTGTATAATGCAGGCGTAATATAATTATTTATGAAGTTGATTTTATAAACTGACAGTAATAAGGAGGTAATATTTATGAAAAAAGTTATTAGTATTATTATAGCGGCGGCAATGCTGCTTTCGGTAAACATTACGGCGTTTGCCGCAAGTAAGCCCGCTCCCGTTTCGGTTGAGTTTTCCTCTGCTGAGCCCGTAACCGTTATTGAACTCACTAACGGCGAATGGAGCTTTGACGAGGACGGCGACGAATATTTTCAGTATTTTGTTGATGACGCGCTCTATACGGAGGGCAACACCATAACCGTAACGTATTCGGATGACAGTACAGTCGTTTATACCTGCAAGGAAGAAGGGGAATATGACGACGAAACAGGGGAATATTTATCTACGGTTGATTTTTACGACGCCTATAATAATATTGTTTATTTCAGAG
>CADBUK010000069.1 GCA_902797915.1 Oscillospiraceae bacterium | reverse complement strand
TTACCGCCTGCGGGTGCGCAACTGCTAACAGGATTCCGCTCCTCGTTCTCCCGGGCGCCACCTTTGCATGCCGCCAGCCTGACCCTGTTTTGCAGCAGGCAGAGTTTTTTGATAACTACGGCAGAACGGTTACGGACGCTTTTAAGGGCGTTTGCCATTATTTTGACAGAATTCTGCGCCCCGAACAGCTTATGACCGCTTGCATTAACGCAATGCGCGTGCTTACCGACCCTGCAGATACGGGTGCGGTTTGCCTTGCAATGCCGCAGGACGTTGAGGGCGAGGCTTATGATTACCCCGAGCATTTCCTGCAGAAGCGCGTTTGGCATATGGACAGACGTCCGATTACCGCTTCTCAGCTTGAAAGGGCTGCAAAGCTTATCAAAGAGGCTAAGAAGCCGCTTATCGTATGCGGCGGCGGCGTTCGTTACAGCGGCGCTGAAAAAGAGCTTCTTGAGTTTGCGGAAAAATACAATATCCCGATTAGCGAAACTCAGGCGGGCAAGGGCTTAATTGCGTGGAATCATCCGCTCAATCTCGGCGGTATCGGCGTAACGGGCGGCAAGGCTGCCAATGTTATCGGCAGGGACGCTGACCTTATTATAGGCGTAGGCACCCGCTTTACCGACTTTACAACCTCCTCAAAGTGGCTGTTTAACGAAAATCGCAAGGTGCTTGGTATTAATATTTGTCCGTTTGACGCTTATAAGATGGACGCAGAGGCAATTGTTGCTGATGCCAAAGAGGCTGTTACCGCGCTCATTTCCGCTTGTGAAGGCTATAAAACCGCTTACACAGGCGAGGTTGCCGCTGCAAAGGCAGAGTGGGACGCTATTGTTGACGATTATTATACCAAGGAGCTTGAAGGCGGCTTAAGCCAGACCCTTGCACTTGGCATTATTAACGAATTTATGGGCGAGGACGATATTGCCCTCGGCTCTGCAGGCTCGCTTCCCGGCGATATGCAGCGCCTTTTCCGCCCGAAAAACAGGGGCACTTACCATATGGAATACGGTTATTCCAATATGGGCTATGAGGTTAACGGCGCTCTCGGCGCAAAGCTTGCACAGCCGGATGTTGATGTTTACACCTTCTGCGGCGACGGCTCTTTCCTTATGGGCCATAGCGAGCTTTACACCGCACTGCAGGAGGGGCTTAAGATTAATGTCTGCCTCTTTGATAATATGGGCTGGGGCTGCATTGAAAACCTGCAGAACAACCAGGGCACTGACACCTTCGGCACTGTATTCCGCGCCAGAAATCCTGTAACGGGTATGCTCGACGGCGACGAAATTGACGTTGATTTTGCAAAGATTGCAGAGGGCTACGGTGCAAAGGGCTACACCTGCCGCACCTCTGACGAGCTTCGCGCCGCGCTTGCAGACGCTAAAAACCAGACGCGTCCCTGTCTCTTTGACATCAAGGTTCTGCCTAAAACTATGACTCCCGGCTTTGAAAGCTGGTGGAGAGTAGGCGTTGCAGAGGTTTCAAAGAGCGAAACCGTTGCAGCAGCATACGAAGATATGAAAACAAATATCGCTAAAACTTTCGATTATTAATAAATCGCATTTTTGAAAGGAAATATATTATGCTTAATCCTGAAAAAGTAAAACTTGCCATCGCTCCGATTGGCTGGACTAATGACGATATGCCTGATTTGGGCGCCGAAAACAGCTTTGAGCAGTGCATCAGCGAAATGGCTCTTGCAGGCTTCAAGGGCTCTGAAATCGGTAATAAATACCCGAGCGACCCTGCCGTTCTTAAAAAGTATCTTGACATCCGCGGTCTGCAGATTTGCAACGCCTGGTTTTCATCTTACTTAACCTCAAAGCCTTATGAGGAAACCATTGAGGCTTTCAAGGCTCATTGTGACAAGCTGTACGCTCTCGGCGCAAAGGTTATCGGCGCTTCGGAGCAGGGCAATTCAATTCAGGGCGATTTAACAAAATCAATCCTTGATGAAAAGCCCTATTATACCGACGAGCAGTGGGCAACCGTTGTTAAGGGCTTTAACGAGATGGGCGCTTACGCAAGGTCAAAAGGTATGTACTTTACCGTTCATCATCATATGGGCACGGGCGTGCAGACCGTTGAGGAAATTGATAAGCTTATGGAACTCACTGACCCCGAGCTTGTTTATCTTCTCTTTGACTCAGGCCATCTTACCTTTGCGGGCATTGACCCCGTACCAGTGCTTAAAAAGTATGTTAACCGCATTAAGCATGTTCATCTTAAAGACATCCGCCTTGATGTTTATAACAATCAGGTTGTTCCTAATCATATGAGCTTCCTTGACGCAGTTCGCGCAGGCGTGTTTACCGTGCCGGGCGACGGCGACGTTGACTTCCAGCCGATTTTTGACATTCTTGCAGAGAATGATTATGAGGGCTGGGTTGTTGTTGAGGCTGAGCAGGACCCTGCAAAAGCTAACCCGTTTGAATATGCCGTAAAGGCACGCAAGTACATCCGCGAAAAAGCAGGTTTATAAATGAAAACACGGGGACATTCCGTTTGTGCGGCGTGTCCCCGTATTTTTATGCGAAATTTTGTATCTTTTTAATACGCATTAATTAAATAATTATTTGATTTGTATTTTTTTCTTGACTTTAGTACACTAATACGATAAAATAAAGCGTCGTTAAAAACGAACAGATTTTTTAAGGAGAATTAAGAATGAAGAATTTTAAAAAAGTTTTAGCAGTTGTTCTTGCCGTTCTTATGGTTGGCGCTGTTTTCGCAGCCTGCTCAGCTAAGACGGCTGACAATGACGGAAGCGACCTTGCTTATATCAAGGACAAGGGCGTTATGGTTATCGGTATTACAGAGTATGAGCCTATGAACTATAAGGATGCTAACGGCGAATGGACAGGCTTTGACACTGAGTTTGCCCTTGCTGTTTGCGAAAAGCTCGGCGTTAAGGCTGAATTCCAGGTTGTTGACTGGGATAATAAGCACCTTGAGCTCAATGCAAAGAGCGTTGACTGCATCTGGAACGGTATGACCCTCACTCCCGAAGTTCTTGCCGCTATGGATTGCACAGACCCTTATGCTATGAATGCCCAGGTTGTTGTTATGGCTGCCGATAAGGCTGCAAACTACTCCACCGTTGAAAGCCTTGCAGATTTAACCTTTGCCGTTGAGTCAGGCTCAGCAGGCGAGGAGGTTCTTACAGAGGCAGGCCTCGGCGATAAGGCAACCGCAGTTGCGGCACAGTCCGACGCGCTTATGGAGGTTGCAAGCGGCTCCGTTGACGCTTGCGTTATTGATATCACTATGGCAAACGCTATGACGGGCGAGGGCACAAGCTATGCAAACCTCGGCGTTGCAGTTGAGCTTAATTCCGAGCAGTACGGTATCGGCTTCCGCAAGGGCAGCGACGCTGTTGCGGTTGTTAACGCTACAATTCAGGAAATGAAGGCTGACGGCACACTTCAGGCGCTTGCAGAGAAGTACGGCATTACGCTTGCGTAATTAATTTTTAATGGCATTAGGCTGCCTAAACGGGCAGCCTAAATCTTTTTTGAAAGGTAATACCTTTATGTTTACGATGGACATGGGAAAATTTTTAGAGGTTACGCTTGATTTGCTCGGCGGCTTCGGTATGACGGTTAAGCTCTTTGCCTTAACCCTGCTTTTCGCGCTTCCGCTGGGGCTTATAATCAGCTTCGGCTCAATGAGCAAATTTAAGCCCTTAAAGCTGATAACAAAGGCGTTTGTCTGGGTTATCCGCGGCACTCCGCTTATGCTTCAGCTCATTGTCGTTTATTACGGACCCGGGCTTATTTTTCACTGGGACTTAATGGAGCGCTTCAACGCGGTTCTGATTGCGTTTGTTATTAATTACGCCTGCTATTTCTCAGAAATTTACAGGGGCGGAATTGAGGCAATCCCCAAGGGGCAGTATGAGGCGGGGCAGGTGCTCGGTATGACCAAGGGGCAAATCTTTTTCAGGATTGTGCTGTTTCAGGTTATCAAGCGTATTGTGCCTCCTATGAGTAATGAAATTATTACGCTTGTAAAGGACACCTCTCTTGCAAGAATTATTGCCGTTTATGAAATCATCTGGACTGCGCAGGTTTATATAAAAATGGAGGGTCTTATCTGGCCGCTGTTTTACACGGGCGCGTTTTACCTTCTTTTCTGCGGAATTCTTACCCTGCTGTTCGGCTGGGCGGAAAAGAAGATGGATTATTATAAAGGTTAAAGGGCAGGTGGTTTGTTATGGCAATTCTTGAAATAAACGATATTCAAAAAAGCTTCGGCTCAAATAACGTTCTCAAGGGCATTACCTTTTCGCTTGAGGAGGGCGAGGTGCTTTCAATCATCGGCTCATCGGGCAGCGGTAAAACAACCCTGCTTCGCTGTATGAATTTCCTTGAAACTGCCGATTACGGCACAATTACGGTTGACGGCGAGCTGATTTTTGACGCTTCCGATAAATCGCGTATTTCCGAAAAGCAAATCAGGAAAAACAGGCTTAATTTCGGCTTGGTTTTTCAGGATTTCAACCTTTTTCCGCAGTACAGCGTGTTTGATAATCTTGTTATCGCGCCCAAGCTGCTCGCAAAGGAAAGGGACGATTTCAAGCAGAATAAAAAGCAGATTATCGACGAGATTGAGCAGAAAGCGCTCAGCCTGCTTGAAAAGGTTGGGCTTTCGGAAAAGAAGGACGCTTACCCCTGCGAGCTTTCGGGCGGGCAGAAACAGCGCGTTTCAATTGCAAGGGCGCTTTGTCTTTCGCCCAAGGTGCTGTTTTTTGACGAGCCCACCTCGGCGCTTGACCCCGAGCTGACGGGCGAAATATTAAAGGTTATCAAAAGCCTTGCGGCTGATAATATGACTATGGTTATAGTAACCCACGAAATGAAATTTGCCCACGACGTTTCCGATAAGGTTATCTTTATGGACGGCGGCGTTATCTGCGAGCAGGGCACGCCTGAAGAGGTTTTTGAAAACCCGACCAACGAACGTACAAAGGAATTCCTTAAAAACTATGATAATTAAAATAACGCTTCCGACTTAAAATCGGAAGCGCTTTTTGTTTTACTTTTTGTTTTACTCTTTCTTTTCTCTGTTAAATATTTTACTGTTTTCGTCAATGCGTTTTTCTGCGGGTATTTTCCAAAGCTGAATTCTGCCCGTATCGTTAAACGCCTTTAAGGTCATAACGGAAATCGGCACGATAAACATTCCGATAAAGCCGAACAGCTTTAAGCCGAAATACAGCCCAGCAAGAGTAATAATCGGGTTTACGCCAAGCGAGTCGCCTACGATTTTAGGCTCGATATACTGTCTGATAACGGTTATTGTAATATAGATGATAATAAGACCGATTGCAAGCTTGGGATTGCCGATGATAAGCGCAATCAGCGCCCACGGTACTAAAATACCGCCGCTGCCCGCAACGGGCAAAATGTCAAATATCGTTATTGCAAGCGCAATCAGGTAAATATATGTGCCGTTTATTGCGCCAATCATTCGCAGAATGGAAAAACCAAGGCTGAGCTCGCAGAACGTAATCAGCATAATCAAGCTGTAAGCGCGCACCATTTTAAGAATGGTTTTGTAAAATACCTGTTTGATTTCAACAAGCAGATTTTTTTTGCCGTCGGGCAGCTGAAGCTGAAGGAAACGCACGATTTTATCATAATCCTTAGTAAATAAAATCCACGCAATAATTCCGATGACAATGCTCAGCGCAATTCCGGGAACGTTTTTAGCAACGCTGTAAACCCCCGTAACGCCTGTTGATATGGTGTTTGAAACGGTGCTCATATCAATTCCGAGCTTGCTCAGGTTAAAATCGTTTGCAAGATTATTTGTGCTTTCAATTATTGACTGCGAAGCTTTGTTGTAAATGGAATCAGGCAGAAACGCAATTGCTTTAAGCAGCGCCGCCTGCAGAGTTTTCATAAACTCGGGGAAGTCCGAAAGGCTTGCCGTCAGGTAACTGACAAAGTTTGAAATCTCTGCAATAAAGCGCGACAGCAGCAGAATAATCGGCACAAGAATTATCATTATTGACAGCAGCACAAGCAGAATTGCCCACAGCGTGTGGCATTTCTTTTTCGCCTTTTTGTCAAGCCAGCGCAGCGGCCTTTGCAGCAGCACCGCAAAAAAGAACGACAGCAGGAAGGGAGCAACGGGCCAGAACAGGTATTTGAAAAATACGAAAATAAGCCCGAGAACTGCCGCCAGAAACGCAAGGTTTATTAAAAATGCTCTTTTCTTTTCAACACTACTCATTTTAAATTCCTCTTTTTTGTTGAAAAAGCTAATTTCTAATATCTATAATAAACCTATATTTTTATATTATCAAGAATTAAATATCTAAATTTGAAAAAATTTCAAATTTCCTCTTGTATTATTCAATATTTGGTGTTATTATAACTAAAGTGTTTTTCACAGCGAAACAATTGTCTTTGGGTGGTGGACATTCTTGTCTGATTCAAAACCAAAATATTTTCTTGTGAATGCAGATATTCTGCCTGACGTTTACGCAAGAGTTATTGAGGCAAAAAAGCTGCTTGCAAGCGGCGATGCCGCTAATGCAACTCAGGCGGCAAAACTGGCGCAGATTTCACGCTCTGCATATTATAAATATAAAGACGGTGTTTTTGAGTATAACTCAGAGGTTTCAAAGGATATGGTAACCCTGTCAATGAAGCTTGAGGATACCAAGGGCGTGCTTTCCGCAATCACAAATGAGCTTTATATGGTGGGCGCAAACGTGCTTTCCATTAATCAGGAAATTCCGCAAAACGGCGTTGCAGACGTTACGCTTACTATGTTCGTTGCGGATATGACGGTTGACGTTTCCGTGCTTGTCAATAAGCTCAGAACTGTCAGCGGAGTAAAAACCATTCAGATTGTTAGCTGATTTCTAAAATAACGGAGGTATAAGCATATATGAAGGTTGCAGTTATGGGCTACGGCACCGTCGGCAGCGGCGTGGTTGAGGTTATTGAAAGCCACAGCGAAATCATTGCCAAACGCACGGGGGGCGAGCCGCTTGAGGTAAAGTATATTCTTGATTTGCGCGATTTTCCCGATGACCCTCATCAGAACGCGTTTACCAAGGATTTTAACGATATTCTTAACGACCCTGAGGTTAAAATCGTTGCCGAAACAATGGGCGGCGTAAACCCCGCTTTTGATTTCACAATGAAGCTTCTCGGCGCAGGCAAATCCGTTGTAACGTCTAACAAGGAGCTTGTTGCGCAAAAGGGTCTTGAGCTTCTTGAGCAGGCTGAAAAAAGCAACGCAAACTATTTGTTTGAGGCAAGCGTAGGCGGCGGTATTCCGATTATCCGCCCGATGACCCAGTGCCTTGCCGCGAATAATATTGAGGGCGTTGCGGGTATTCTTAACGGCACAACAAACTTCATTTTAACCAAAATGATTGAGGAAAATATGTCGTTTGAAGCTGCGCTCAAACTCGCGCAGGACAACGGTTACGCCGAAAAGGACCCCACCGCTGATATCGAGGGGCACGACGCCTGCCGCAAGGTATGCATTCTTGCTTCCCTTGCTTTCGGCAAGCACGTTTATCCTAATCAGGTTGAGGCAGAGGGTATTACTAATATCACGCTTGAGGACGTTGCTTATATCCACAGCGCAAACGGCGTAATAAAGCTGCTCGGTCAGATTAAGTATATTAATGAAAATAAAATTGCCGCTTTTGTAAGCCCTGCGGTTGTTTATAACGGCAGCCAGCTTGCAAGCGTGCGCGACGTTTTCAACGCAATTCTTGTTCGCGGCGACGCTGTCGGCGACGTTTGCTTCTACGGCAGGGGAGCGGGTAAATTGCCTACGGCTTCCGCAGTCGTTGCCGATATTGTTGACTGCGCAAAGCACATCTTCCGCAAAAAGATTTTCGGCTGGGGCGCAGGCGACGAGGATTATGTTGTTGATTATAAGGCAGAGCTTGAAATGCCGTTTTACGTTCGCGCAAAGATGTCTCAGGCAGAGGCAAAGGCGCGTCTCGGCGTTGTTAAGTTCCTTTCGCGCACGGGTCAGCCGTCTGACGAGGTTGCGTTTATTACCGACAATCTGACTGAAAATGAGCTTAATTCAAAGCTTTCGGGCGCAAACGTGCTCAACATCATCAAAGTTACTAATTATTAATCTATTTAAAGGAGAATATTTATGGCGCTTATTGTTCAGAAATTCGGCGGCTCATCAGTTGCGGATGCCGAGCGAGTTATGAATGTTGCCCGCATTGTTACCGACACTTATAAAAAAGGCAACGATGTTGTAGTGGTAGTTTCCGCTCAGGGCGATACAACGGATGATTTGATTGCAAAGGCAAAGGAAATTAATCCTAACGCAAAAACAAGAGAAATGGACCAGCTTCTTGCGGCGGGCGAGCAGATTTCAATCTCTCTGCTTGCAATGGCAATTGAGGGAATGGGACTTCCCGTTATCTCGCTTTTAGGCTGGCAGGCAGGCTTTAACACAAATTCGGTTTACGGCTCTGCAAGAATTAAAAACATCAGAACAAATCGCCTTCAGGCTGAACTTGCAAAGCATAATATCGTAGTCGTTGCGGGCTTTCAGGGCATTAACAGGTATGACGATTTAACCACTCTCGGCAGGGGCGGCTCGGATACCTCCGCAGTTGCAATCGCCGCTGCGCTTCACGCAGACAAATGCCAGATTTATACTGACGTTGAGGGTGTTTACACTGCCGACCCGCGTAAAGTTGAGGGCGCGCAGAAGCTTGACGAAATTACTTATGACGAAATGCTTGAGCTTGCAACCCTCGGCGCACAGGTGCTTAATAACCGTTCGGTTGAAATGGCTAAAAAATATTCTGTTGAGCTTGAAGTGCTCTCATCATTAAATCCCGTTCCGGGAACAATTGTTAAGGAGAAGATTAAAATGGAAAAAATGCTTATCAGAGGTGTAACTAAGGATACGGACGTTGCTCTTATTTCGGTTGTCGGTGTTGACGATAATCCGGGCGTTGCGTTCAGAATTTTCTCAAAGCTTGCTTCTAAGAATATTAACGTTGATATTATCCTGCAGTCCGTCGGCAGAACGGGTACAAAGGACGTTACCTTTACGGTTTCCAAGGAAAACGGACCTGTTGCCGTTGACGCTATCCGCGAGCTTCCCGCTCTTGAGGATAAGGAAATTAAGTGCAAGACCGACGTTGCAAAGGTTTCAATCGTAGGCGCGGGTATGGAATCACACCCGGGCACCGCTTCAAAAATGTTTGAGGCGCTCTATGAGCAGAATATTAATATTCAGATGATTTCAACCTCTGAAATCAAAATTTCCGTTATTATCGACGAGAATGAGGCAAACCGCGCTGTTAACGCCGTTCACAACGCATTCCTGCCGAATGACTAATCTGAATTGAATATTTTACAGGGGAGGGCGTTTACGCCCTCCCGATTTTTTTATTTATCTTGACTTTGCTTTTATTATAATATATAATTATTGAGTTAAATTATATGTAATTTTAATTTAAAGGAGTTATCTTTATGGCAGCAAAAACTTTTAAAATGACGGCAGCCGGTAAGGCAGAGCTGGAAAGAGAGCTGGAATACCTTAAAACAGAAGGCAGAATTGATATTGCGGAAAAACTTAAAGTTGCACGTTCTTACGGCGACCTTTCCGAAAACAGCGAATATGACGAGGCTAAATCAGAGCAGGCTAAAATCGAGGCTCGTATTACCGAGCTTGAGTATCAGCTTGACCACGCAGAGATTGTTGAAACTGCTGATAAGGACGCGGTTTCAATGGGCTCAATCGTAACCGTTAAGCGCCTTTCCGACGGCGTTGAATCCACTTATGAGATTGTCGGCTTTGCGCAGTCTAATCCCTCCGAGGGCAAGATTTCGGACGAAAGCCCCGTGGGCAAAGCGCTTATGGGCTCCAAAATCGGCGCAACCGTTGTTGTTGAAGCTCCAATCGGCAATCTTGAATTTGAAATCTTATCAATCGGCAACTAATTATTTTCAGAGGTAAACTATGGCAGGAAAGTTTGAAATTACAAATGCACCTGACGGCAGCTTTTCATTTGAGTTTAAGGACGATGAAAAGGTTTACGCCGTTTCTCCTGTTTTTGAAAAAGAGGATGACTGCAAAAGGGGCGTAAAGGCTGTTAAGAAAAACAGCAGAATGAAAGTTCAGAACACCCTTCAGAACGATGAGGAAAAAACAAATCCCAAGTATCTTGTTGAGGCTGACGGCGATAAAATTAAATACACTCTTTTTCTGCAGACGGGTGCGGTTGCCTGCACGGGCACTGCCGCTTCCGAGCAGGAAGCGCTGGACAGCATTGCTTTTATCGGCAATAACGCTAACGCCGCGCCTATGGCTGTGGCAGAGGTTGTACTTTCCGAAAACGAGTTAAAGCAAATCAGGATTGACAAGCTGCGCGAGCTGCAGAAGCAGGGCAGGGATCCGTTTGAAATCACAACGGCAACCCAGACTCATAAGAGCGACGAAATTAAGAATAACTTTGAAACGCTTGAAAATTCCGAGGTTACAATCTGCGGCAGGATTATGAGCCGTCGCGATATGGGCAAGGCTAATTTCATCGACGTTCAGGACAGGAACGGCAGAATTCAGGTTTACGTCCGTATGAACGACATCGGCGAGGAAGCCTTCGCGGAGTTTAAAAAGTGGGATATCGGCGATATAGTTGAGGTTCAGGGCTTTGTGTTCAAAACCAGAATGGGCGAAATTTCGGTGCACGCACAGCAAATCCGTCTGCTTTCAAAGTCTTTGCTTCCGCTTCCCGAAAAATTCCACGGCTTGACGGATACGGATACAAGATACAGAAAACGTTATCTTGATATGATAATGAATCCCGACGTTAAGGATACCTTCATCAAGCGTTCAAGGATTATCAGCTCAATCAGAAGCTACCTTGACAACCTCGGCTTTATTGAGGTTGAAACTCCTATTTTAAATACAATTGCAGGCGGCGCTGCCGCAAGACCGTTCATTACTCATCACAATACGCTTGATATGGATATGTATCTCCGCATTGCAACGGAGCTCTATCTTAAAAGGCTTATCGTAGGCGGTATGGAGCGCGTTTATGAAATCGGCAGGAATTTCCGCAACGAAGGTATGGACGTTCGCCACAACCCCGAGTTCACCTGTATTGAGCTTTATCAGGCGTTTACCGATTACCACGGTATGATGGATATTGCCGAAAACATTATCCGCAACGCCGCAACAGAGGTTTGCGACAGCCTGCAGATCACGTTTAACGGCACTCAGATTGATTTGGAAACTCCGTTTGCAAGGCTCACTATGGTTGACGCCGTAAAGAAATTTACGGGCATTGACTTTAACGGGTTTATGGGCGATAACGAAAAGGCTGTTGCTCTTGCAAAGGAAAAGGAAATTGAGGTTGCGCCGGGCAAGGAAACCTGGGGCGATGTTCTTAATTCCTTCTTTGAGGAGTTTGTTGAGGAAAATCTTATTCAGCCAACCTTTATTATGGATTATCCCGTTGAGGTTTCTCCGCTTACTAAGAGAAAGCCCGATTGCCCCGCTCTTACGGAGCGTTTTGAGCTTTTCATTCTCGGCGGCGAGTACGGCAACGCTTATTCGGAGCTTAACGACCCGATAGACCAGATGGGCAGATTTGAAGCTCAGATGAAGCTGCGCGAGGCGGGCGACGACGAGGCTAATATGATTGACCACGATTTCGTTACAGCGCTTGAATACGGTATGCCCCCAACAGGCGGTTTGGGAATAGGTATTGACAGGCTTGTTATGCTGCTTACGGACAGCTATTCAATCCGCGACGTGCTGCTGTTCCCGACTATGAAACCGTTAAATAACTAATTATTTTGGAGATGTAATTATGCGTTCAGATTTAATCAAAAAGGGGCCGTCACGCGCTCCGCACCGTTCTCTCTTGCGAGCTCTCGGTATTGATGAACTCGAAATGAAAAGACCGTTTATCGCCGTTGTTAACTCAAAGAGCGATTATATTCCGGGTCATATGCATCTTGATAAAATTGCAGAGCAGGTTAAAGCGGGCATCCGCAATGCAGGCGGCGTTCCGTTTGAGTTTAACACCATCGGCGTTTGCGACGGTATTGCTATGAACCACAGGGGAATGAAATATTCTCTCTGCTCACGCGAGCTTATTGCAGATTCAATTGAGGTTATGCTCACTGCGCATCCTCTTGACGCCGTTGTGTTCATTCCCAACTGCGATAAAATTGTTCCTGGTATGCTTCTTGCTGCCTGCAGGCTCAATCTTCCGTCAATCTTTATCAGCGGCGGTCCTATGCTTCCCGGTAAAAGCACGGAAACAAAGAACTGCATCGGTCTTTCCGAGCAGTTTGAATATGTAGGCGCAAATGCGGTAGGTAAGATGAGCGATGAAAATCTTGAATCCTGCGCGTTTACCGCTTGCCCCACCTGCGGCTCATGCTCGGGTATGTACACCGCAAATTCAATGAACTGCCTTACCGAAACAATCGGTATGTCGCTTCCGGGCTCAGGCACAATCCCCGCCGTTATGAGTGCGCGTCTCCGCCTTGCAAAGATGGCGGGCGAAAGGGTTATGTACCTGCTTGAAAACGATATTAAGCCTTCGGATATTATTACCGAAAAGGCGATTGAAAACGCTATGAGAACCGATATGGCTATCGGCTGCTCAACAAATACAATTCTTCATTTAACCGCTATCGCTCACGCGGCAGGCCACGATATTAACCTTGCCGAGCTTGACGGTTACGGCAGAAAAACTCCGCAGATTTGCAAGCTTAATCCCGCTTCGTCAGTGTTTATTACAGACCTCAACGATGTCGGCGGAATTTCCTCCGTAATGAAGGAGCTTTCAAAGGGCGGTATGATTAATACCGACGCGCTTACCGTAAGCGGCACCGTTCAGGAAAGGATTGACAAAGCTCCCGACGCTGACGGCGACATTATCCGCAAGCTTGATAATCCCTTCTCGGCAGACGGCGGTATTGCCGTTCTTACAGGCAATCTTGCTGAGGACGGCGCTGTTGTTAAGAAGGGCGCGGTTGCTCCCGAAATGATGCAGCATAAGGGTCCTGCAAAGTGCTATGACAGCGAGGAGGACGCGATTGCCGCTATTACGGGCGGTAAGGTTGTTGCGGGCGACGTTGTTGTTATCCGCTACGAAGGTCCTAAGGGCGGCCCGGGTATGAGAGAAATGCTTTCCCCGACCTCCGCAATTATCGGTATGGGTCTCGGCTCATCGGTTGCGCTTCTTACCGACGGCCGTTTCAGCGGCGCAACACGCGGCGCTTCAATCGGCCACGTAAGCCCCGAGGCTGCAGAGGGCGGCACAATTGCCCTTGTTGAAGACGGGGATGAGATTGAAATTGACATCCCTGCAAGAGTGCTTCGCGTAAACGTTTCGGACGAGGTGCTTGCCGAAAGAAAAGCAAAGTGGCAGCCTCCCGTTCAGGAGCTTACAGGTTACCTCAAGAGATATGCTCAGCATGTTCAGAGCGGCTCAAAGGGCGCTGTATTTGAGGATTAATCATTTGTAGGAATATTAACACTAACGGGTGTTAACCCGAAAATGAGGACGATATTATGAAAGATGATGTTGCAATTTCCGTTCAAAATGTAACAATGTCCTTCAACCTTAACAAAGAAAAGGTTGATAATCTTAAAGAATACGCAATAAAGCTTCTTACTCATAAGCTTGAATACAAAACCTTTGACGCGCTTAAAGACATTTCCTTTGACGTAAAAAAGGGCGAGCATCTTGCAATTCTCGGCTTTAACGGCGCGGGTAAAAGTACGCTGCTCAAAACCATTGTAGGCGTTTATAAGCCCACAAGCGGCAAGGTTGAAAAAACGGGCGTTATTGCGCCTTTGCTTGAGCTTGGCGCTGGCTTTGACCCTAACTATTCGGGCAAGGAAAACATTTTCCTTTACGGCGCAATTCTTGGCTATTCAAGGGAATATATTCAGTCAAAGTATGATGAAATTGTTGAGTTCTCTGAGCTCGGGCATTTCATTAACGTTCCGCTTAAAAACTATTCCTCGGGTATGAAGGCAAGGCTCGGCTTCTCAATTGCAACCGCGGTTGAACCTGACGTGCTTATTCTTGACGAGGTGCTTTCCGTAGGCGACGCTAAGTTCAGAACAAAGAGTCTTAAAAAGGTTCAGTCCCTCTTTGAAAAGGGCGTAACCGTGCTCTTCGTTTCTCACAGCATTGACCAGGTTAAAGCTATCTGCGATACGGCAATTCTTCTAAACCACGGCGAAATGATTGCCCACGGCGACGTAAACGAGGTTGCCGCAATTTATGAGGAAATGACCGCGGGTCAGAAAGACAACAAGAAAAAGGCGGCACAGGAGGAAAAGGAAATCCTCAAAAAAGTTATTGCCGAAAAGCCTGCTACCGACAGTAAAGACACCAAAGAGGAAACACAAACAGAACCCAAAGAATAAAACATAAACCGCTCTGCACCACAGCAGAGCGGTTTTTTTATAATAACTGATTTTAAGGTAAGCAGCTCAAATAATACTTTATCCTTCGTATTCGTCCTCGTTTTCCCAGTTGTGCCAGATTGCCTGAACGTCGTCGTTTTCTTCAAACATATCAATCATTCGGCTCATCTTCATCATATCGTCGGGGTTTTCAAGGCGTGTGTAGGTGGAGGGGATATACGCGGGGTCGCTTGAAACGATTGTGTAGCCCTTTGCCTCTAAATCCTCGCGGATTGCGCCGACGTCGTTTGCTTCGGTGCGGATTTCAAAAACGTCCTCGTCGTCCGTAATGAAATCCGTTGCGCCTGCGTCAAGCGCGTCCATCATAAGCGCGTCCTCGTCGGTGTCCTCCTTTTCAATCAGGATAACGCCCTCGCGGCTGAACATAAAGGTAACGGAGCCCGACGTGCCCATATTTCCGCCCGCCTTGTCAAAGTAGTGGCGAACCTCACCTGCGGTGCGGTTTCTGTTGTCCGTAAGTGCCTCAACGATTACCGCAACGCCGCTCGGACCGTAGCCCTCGTAAATGATTTCCTCGTAATCTGCGCCGCCGTTATCGCCAGCAGCCTTCTTTAACATTCTTTCTATATTGTCGTTCGGCACGTTGTTCTGCTTTGCCTTTGCAATAACGTCCTTCAGCCTCGTGTTAACGCTTGGGTCGGGACCGCCGTTTTTAACCGCAACTGCAAGCTCTCTGCCGATTTTTGTAAATATCTTAGCCCTTGCCGCGTCGTTTGCACCCTTCTTTCTTTTAATGGTGCTCCATTTTGAATGTCCGCTCATTTAAACATCTCCTTGAAAAAATCTGCAATAATTCTAACACAAATATTAATATGTTTCAAGTATTAAATAAAAAGTAGGGGACGCCGACCTCGGCGTCCCGCTGTAAATATGTGTTTTAATTAAAGAAGACCGTCCCAGGTGTCAACCTCTTTTGCCTTCATTTCCTCCTCGTCAAACCAGTGCTGAGTAACTGATTTGCTTTCTGTGAAGAAACGGTATGCGTCTTTGCCGAGGCAGTGAAGGTCGCCGAAGAAGCTCTGCTTGTGACCGCTGAAAGGAACGTAGCCAACGGGTACGGGAATACCAACGTTGATACCAACCTGACCGCCGTCAGTGTATCTTGCAAACTGGCGTGCATAGTAACCGCTCTGGGTGTAAATAACCGAGCCGTTTGCATACGGGTTAGCGTTCATAAGTGCAAGACCCTCGTCAAAGTCCTTAACTCTCTTAATGCAAAGCACGGGGCCGAAAACTTCCTCGTCGCCGATTGTCATTTCGGGAGTAACCTTGTCAAATACGGTTGCGCCTACAAAGTAGCCGTTTTCATAACCTGCAGGTACTTCGGGGTTACGTCCGTCAACAACAAGCTCTGCACCCTCGTCGATACCCTTCTGAATATCGGCAAGAACTTCCTTGTAATGCTTTTCGTATGTAATCGGGCCGAGGCGTGTGCTCTTGTCCCAGGCAGGACCGCAGTTTACGGACTGAATCTGCTTTTTAAGCTCTGCAACAAACTTGTCTGCAATGCTTTCCTGAACAACAACACAGGAAAGAGCCATACATCTCTGACCTGCACAGCCGAATGCGGAGTTGATAACGCCTGCAACGGTTCTCTCAAGCGCGCAGTCCTCAAGAATGAGGGCGTGGTTCTTAGCCTGGCAAAGAGCCTGACAACGCTTGCCGTTAGCGGCAGCCTTTTCGTAAATCTTTAAGCCAACGGGAGTTGAGCCAACAAAGGTAATGCCCTTTACGTCGGGATGCTCAAGGATTGTGTTAATCTCATTTCTTGAGCAGGTAACAATATTAATAACACCGTCGGGAATACCTGCTTCCTTGTAAAGCTCGCCGATTCTCATAGCGGTTCTCGGGGTAAGAGAAGCAGCCTTAAGCACCATTGTATTACCGCAAGCAACGCAAACGGGAGCCATCCAGCCAAACGGAATCATTGCGGGGAAGTTAACGGGAACAATGCCTGCAAATACGCCCAGAGGCTCGCGGTACTTAACAGTATCAAAGCCTGTTGAAGCGTCCATAAGGCTTTCGCCCATCATAAGTGACGGAGCCTGAATAGCAAGCTCTGTGCCTTCCTGAGCCTTACCTACGTCGCCTGCAGCCTCGCTCCAGGTTTTGCCGTTTTCCTCACAAACAAGCATTGTAAGCTCGTCCATATGGTCAACAAGCAGCTGGCGGAGGTTAAAGAGAATCTGCGCTCTCTTTCTTGCGGGAGTGTTTCTCCATGCGGGGTAAGCAGCCTTAGCGGCAGCAATTGCCTCAAGCACCTCTTCATTTGTGCAGCAGGGAGCCTGACCCGTGATTTCGCCCGTTGACGGGTTATGAAGGTCATACCAAACCTCTGTTTTGGAGTCTTTGAATTCGCCGTTAACAAAATACTTAAGTCTTTCCATAAGTGTTAACACCTTTCTTAATTTTTTCAACGTTATTTTATCACTATATAAAATTAAATTCAATAGGTTTAAGAATATTAGCGCTTTTAATCTGTACAATATTTACAATTTTTTTATTTCCTTTTTATGCAATATTTTAAAAAACTCTTGCATATTCGGCATGCTTCGTATATAATAGCCGATGTCAGTTCGCAAAATCCTGACAGGGCTTTGCCCGAATCAAAACTACGGAGGAAAAGTTAATATGAAAAACAAAAAGACAATGGCAATCGTGCAAACTGCAATTATTGCCGCAATGTACGCCGCGCTGACCTATGCGCAGAATTTCATTCTGCCGGGAACAACCTCGGCTGCCGTTCAGTTCAGAGTTTCAGAGGTACTCAACGTGCTTGCTCTGTTTACGCCGCTTGCAATACCGGGTTTAACCCTCGGCTGCATTCTTTCAAATCTTTATAATATCGGCTCGGGGCTTCCGCTCGATATGATTTTCGGCTCGCTGGCAACGCTCGGCAGTTCGGTTTGTATGTACTTGCTGCGTAATGTTAAAATCAAAAATATTCCGCTTTTGGCGCTGTTTATGCCTGCTTTATGGAACGGCGTTATCGTAGGCTGGGAAATTGAATATTTCCTGGTTGACGGCGATTTCATCTTAGGCGATTTTCTTTTTCAGGGCGGTTGCGTTGCACTCGGAGAAATCGGCGTGATGCTTGTTTTAGGCACGGCGCTCTATTTCGCAATTGTTAAGCGCAAGCTTGATAAAAAAGTGTTTGAAAAATAATAAAAATGCTATCCTTCTTTCAGGATAGCATTTTTTGTTTTAAAAACCGAAATTCGCCGCAGACGAACATTATTAAGCCTTTCCGCTTAAAATATATTTTCAATTTTAATCAGCGTGCCGTCGTGTATCTGTTCAAGCTCGCTTTTTGCTTCAATAATGGCTTCGTCCGTTTCGTCAATATAATTTGTTTTTGAAAATTCAACCGCCTGCGCCACAGCAACCTCGGTTCCGTGCAGAATGCTGTGGTCGGTTGTCATAGCAGCCCAGTTGTGTATGTGCTCCCACTCCTTTTCAAGCTGTTCACAGCACTGCGCCTTTTCTTCCATATTATCAGCCGCAAGCGCCTGCTCGGCAGTGTCGATAACCTTGTGAAAGTCCCTGTGTACCTCAATTTGCTCAAAGGTGCAAAGCGCTATTGCGGCGGCAAGGAAAATCAGTGAAAACCAAATTCTTTTCATTTCGTTTTACTCCTTTTCGGAATTAAAAATGTATTGCCGTTACCATCAATTGTAAGCAGCAGTATTTCCTGCTGCTTTTTCTTTTCGTTGCGGATAATCATTTCAATTTCGTTAACCTTCATCTTATCCTTGCCAAAGTATTCGCTTACGGGCTTGCCGTCGATTACAATTGCAATCGGGGTTGAAACCTCGTCAACCTTTAATGAAAGCTGGCTCGGAGTAACGGGGCTTGCCTCCGCCTTTTTCAGCACGGAAACCGTGCCGTTGGTTTCAATCACGGCGTCCTGCACCTCTGAAATGTCAAACGCGTCCTTTTGCCTCAGCGCGTCAATCAAATCGTCAATCGTAAAGCGCAGACGGTTTAACTGCTTCTCGTTCAGTTTGCCGTTTTTTATAACAAAAATCGGCTTGCCTTCAATAATATTTCTGAACCAAAGGCTTTTCATCGACAACGCGGACGCAAGAATTTCAAGCGCCACAAACAGCAGCAGGGGAATAAACATATTTGCCATTGACATATTGTTGTCCTGCAGCGGCAGAGTTGCCGTCTGCGACACTAAAATTGTAATAACAAGCTCGTGCGGATTAAGCTCGCCTACCTGCCTTTTGCCCATAATTCTTGTTGCTATAATAACCGAAACGTAAATTATTGCGGACCTTATTAATAAATTTGCCAAAGCGTTCACCTCAACAATATTTTTTGCATAACCCCCGTTTTTATTGCAAAAAATATAATAAAAATTTTTGGTGGTTTTATGGGCAAGGTTTATTCTTCGGTTTCCGACAATAAAAACAGGCTGTCGCAGGATTATCTGGACTGCTCCGATTTTCTTTTGCGCGAGTGTGAAATATGCGGCACGCAGGCAATAGTCTGCGTGCTTGACGGTATGATTAATTCACTGCAGCTTTCGCAAATGATTATGCGCCCGATACTCAGCTTCAGCGGCGAATATAAGACGGGCGCGCAGTTGTTTTCAATGCTTCAGAAAAACGTACTGTCCTCGCTGGAAATGAGCGTTCAGCAGGATTTTGAGCAGGCGTATTTTTATCTCTCGTCAGGCTTTGCAGTCCTTTTTGTTGACGGCGTTTCAAGCTTCCTTGCCCTTGGAATTCAGGGCTTTGAAAAAAGGGGCATTGACGAGCCTAACAACGAGGCGAACATCAAAGGCGCAAAGGAATGCTTTACCGAAACGCTTAACGACAATAAAGCCCTGCTTCACAGGAGAATAAAATCTCCTAAGCTGAAGCTCAAACAGCTAACGGTCGGCAGACAGGCTCAAACCTCGGTTGTTATCGCCTATATTGACGGTTATGCGCGCAAAAGCCTTGTCGCCGACGTTGAGCGCAGAATTAACGGCGCGCCTATAAACGTGCTGCAGGATTACGGCGAGCTTGTGCCGTTTCTTGACAGCAGGGTTAAGTCGAATTTTTCGGCAACGGGCAATACCGAACGCCCCGACGTGCTTTGCTCAAAATTGCTGGAGGGCAGGGTGGGAGTGCTCGTTGACGGCTCGCCGTTCGCAATTTATCTGCCCTGTCTTTTTACCGATTCCTTTTCAACTGTTGACGATTATGACAACAATATTGTTTTTGCTTCGCTTAACAGGATTTTAAAATATTTTTCGTTTGTTATTTCCGCAATTTTTCCGGGCTTTTACGTTGCTACGGGTACCTTTCATCAGGAATTGATACCTACCTCGCTAATGTTTACAATCGCCTCGGCAGAGGCAACCACGCCGTTTTCTCTTATGCAGGAGGCGGTTATGATTTTGGTGCTTTATGAGATAATGAGAGAGGCGGGACTGCGCCTTCCTAAAGCAATCGGGCACGCCGTTTCAATAATCGGCGCGCTTGTTATCGGCGACGCGATTGTTAATGCGGGCTTGGTGGGTACTCCCATGCTTGTTGTAATTGCCGTTACGGCAATCGCTTCTTACGTAATTTATCCGCTTTATGAAAGCGTTGCCGTGCTTCGTCTTGTGTTTGTTCTGCTCGGCGGCTTCGGCGGAATTTACGGCATAGTTCTGGGCTTGTGCATACTGTGTGTAAATCTCTGCGCAATAAACCCTTACGGCGTTCCGTTTTCTGCGCCGATTTCGCCCTTTGATAAAAGAAGCTTCGGCGATGTTTTTTACCGCCAAAGCTGGAAAAGCATATTGAAACGCAAAATCAGAATTCAGAATTTAAGGGGTGCTGATACGGATGAAGTATAAGGCAGGAATGGTTGCCCCCGTCAACCTGTTTTTTATGCTGTTTGTTTCCCGAACGCTCGTCGTTTTCACGGTGTGCTCGTCGCTTCTCGGCGGGAAATACAGCGTTGATTTGATGATAAGCCTTGCCATTGCGGCGGTTGCCGTTTTACTGCTTTCCGTTCCGCTTCTTGTAATGCTTCGGCAAGGCAAAAACCTGCTTGATAACAGGCATTTATCCCGCTTTTACGCAGTGTATTTCTTTTTTGCAGGGGCAATAGGCCTTGCACGGTTTGTCCTTTTTTCAACGTCAAAGCTCGGCAATATCAACAGCCCGTTGCTGCTGGCTTCGGTGGTGCTTGCAGCCTGCGCTTATGCCGCTTCGCTTGGTATTGAGGCAATCTCCCGCTTCGGCTCAATGGTGTTTTTTATAATGTTCGGCGGCAGTATAGTTGCGGTTATCTTCAGTCTTAACGATATTTCTGTGCTTAACTATTTTCCGCTTGTCCAAAACGGCTCGAAGCAGATTGTCAGCACGGCGGTTTTTGCCGTTACCGTAACGAGCGAGGTTATGCTGCTGCCCGTTCTTGCGCCTAAAATCAACGGCAGAATTGTTGCTCCGTATTGCCTTTGCGCCGCCGCTTCGCTTGTTTCAATCGTCGTAACGGTCGGCACAATAATCGGCGTTCTCGGCAACACTGCAACCGCTGCCGCGCACCCGCTCGGTATGCTTTATCAGATTATGAAATTCGCTTCAACCGAAAGGCTTGATTCTGTCTTTACTGCGTACTGGATTTTTGCCGTTTTTTTCAAAACCTCCTTGTATCTTTACGCCGCGCAGGAATGTCTTAAAACGGGCAGTAAAAGGCGGAATTGCTTTCTCGGCGCGCTCGGAATTTTCGGCGCAACGGTTATTATTCTGAACGTCGGAGTTATAACTCGGGGCAGGGAAATTGCTTCGGTAATAATCTATCTGCTTTTCGCCGTTGCCCTCCCGCTTTTTTATATGATTATCTCAAAAAGGAAGAGGTTAGTTGAAAACCAAAGCAATAATTAGAATAATTACAGCCGTTTTTATCATCGGCGCTCTTATGAGCGGCTGTGCAAATACCGAGCATATAAGCGATATCAGCATTGTTGAGGGTATGAGCATTGACCGTAATTCCGAAGGCTTCGTCGTAACGGCGCAGGCGCTTAACCTTGCAAAAAGCGGTAATGCCTCTGAGGGAATTTCGGGCAACGTTACTATGAATATCAGCGGCAGGGGTGAAAATATTTCCCGGGCAATAGACAATGCCTCGGAGGGACTGTCAAAAAAGCTGTTTTTCGGGCAAAACCGTATTGTTATTTTCGGCAGCGGTATTGCGGAAAATCACTGCGATTTATGTATTGATTATTTTATCAGGAGCAGTAATTCACAGCCCGACGTTGTGCTCTGTATTGCGCAGGGCGACCCTGCCGATGTGCTTGAAAACGAGGAGCACGACGCGATTGTGCCTGCTCAGGCGCTTGCAAAAATGCTGAAAAACGGTCAGCAAAACGGTTTTGCCGCCTGCGTTACGGCAAGCGACCTTGCTAATCTTTATCTTGACGAAACCTCGGATTTTTATCTGCCCGTTATTGAGCTTGAGGGGGATAACACCTATTCGGGAAAAACCGCGGTTTATGACGGCACGCGCCTTGCGGCAGTGCTTGATAAAAACGAAACCCTCGGCTTTCTGATTATGAAAAACAAGCTCAGCGGGGGAGTGCTTACCGTAAATGATGAAATTCTCGGCAAAACCTCGTTTGAAATTATTACTTCCCGCACGAAAACGAAGGCTCGACTGACGGACGGAGTGCCTGTTTTCTCGGCAAATATTAAGCTTACGCTGATAATTAATGAGATTGAAGCGGGCGCGGACAGGGAGCTTTCAAACTCTGACGTAACCCGTCTTGAACAGGAGGCACAGCAGCTTATTGCCGAATATTGCCGTCTTGCCTTTGAAGCCTGCACGCATAATTCAAGCGACGCTCTGCGTATCGGCAAGCATATCGCAAGGCACAGCAGTTCTCAGTATAACCAAATAAAAGCCGACTGGAAATCGCGCCTGCCCTCATCGGTTTCCGAAATCAGCGTGCAGTGCAAATGTAAAAAAATCAACGATAACACAAAAGTTTAACGGATTAAAGAATTACCGCTTTAATCCGTTTTTTCCTCGTTAAAAATTGTAACAAGCTCGCTTTGACTTGCCTGCCCCTTTTCCTGCGTTTGAATTACTGCGTTTGTAAGCGCTGGAATGCCGAGTGTCAGCACAAAAAGCAGGCAGAAAATAATTACCGCTTTTTTCATATATACCTCCTTTATTCTAATCTTGACTTTA
>CADBUK010000068.1 GCA_902797915.1 Oscillospiraceae bacterium | reverse complement strand
TGAATGGTATTACGTTACTAATACGACAGACAATTAAAAAAGGACGGGCAACGCTCGTCCCTACAGACCAAAAAAAGCTCCCCACGGGGAGCTTTTTATTAATAATTATTAAGCCCAAAGGCCTTCCTGAAGTGCATAGATTGCACTCATATCGGAAGCAGAGCTGTCAACAAACCATGTGCTGCCAATCTGCGCGGCAACTACAGAAACCTCTGCAACAACTGTTCCGTCCTCAAGTGCAACGGTAACGGGAATGCTGCTTACCGCGACGATTTCATCAGCCGTAACGCCGTAGGTTGCAAGAGTATCGGTGCTAAGCGCAGCCTTGTATTCGTCAAGGTTCATTTCCTGAGGCTCGCCTGCGGTTGTAGTCAGCTTGTAAACAAGCTTGGTTGTTTCAACAAGCTCGCCGCCCTCGCCGATAACCTCAGCGGTTTGCTCGGTGCCGAACATAATCTGATAAACGCCGGTTGTAGCTTCTTTAAGAACCGTTTTGCCGTCGCTCGCATATTCGGTGTCAGTACCCGTCAGCGCGTCGCCGTAGGTTGCAACGTTTGACTCAAGCGCGGTAAAGAATACCTCGTCGGACATATAATCATCGCCGAAAACGGAAGCCCTTACCTCTTTAAGCTTTGCCATATAGTTGGTAAATACAGCGTCGTAATTATCCCAGGTGTAAGTTTTCATCAGCTCAATGTAATAGGTGTACATTGTGTCAATAACCTGACCTGAAAGGGTGCCGTCGTCGTTCTTGGTAGCGTCGCTCTTATGCTCGTCGGTGTCAAGGCCGTTTTCCTTAGCGGCCTCGTTAGCCTCCTTATCCGCGGCAGCGTCGTAACCGGGATAGATTGCGGGATAAATGTAATATTCACGGATGAAGTTTCCGTATTTTTCACTCTTGGAAACAAGGGTGTATTTGTATGCGTTGTAGCCGTCGCCCTTCTGCGCTATTGAATCAACGTAGTTAACGGCAATCTTTTCAGGCGAAAAGGCGAGGTACTTGTTTTTGAAAGTAACAACGGTTGTTGTTGCCAGAATTGCGGCAACAAGTACAAACGATAATACGGCATAGAGGCCGTAATTGAATTCTTTATTTTTCTTAGCCATAATCAATTACCCCCCTATTATTCAGCCTCTGCAATGTTTTCCGCAGCAGCCTCAGCCTCAAGCTCAGCCTCGGCAGCAGCCTCTGCGTTTGCAAAGGCACGCTTTTCCTGAAGCGCCTTTGTAATGGTTTCCTTCTTCTTGCCAACGTTGTCGTAGAAGAAAATCGGAACCATCTGGAACACAACGAAAACTGCGGGAATGATTGTGTAAATCATAAGCAGACGGTTAAGCGTGGAATCGCTCTGCTGTGCATATGCAACGTTCGGGTCGGTTGAAATCTGATACTTGGACCAGGTGTAAAGAAGCCACGGGCCAAGACCCTTTGTGAACGCGGAAGCAACCTTTGAGAAAAGGCCGTAACCCGCATAAGCAATACCGTCCTGTCTTTTACCTGTTTTGTATTCGATTTCATCAACGCAGTCCGCAATCATAATATTCGGCGTGGTGTTGGTGTTACCGTGCTGAATACCGCAGAAGAAGTTGATGATAAGGAACGGAACGATAAGCGTTTTGTTAAAGCCGATAACGCTTGAAACAAGGTAAAGGATTGCAAGCGAGGTTGCGCCGTAAATGCAGAAGATGATGTAGGTTTTCTTTGTTGAGAATTTCTTGAGAACAAAGTTAACCAAAAGCGTACCTACCGCAGTACCGATACCCATCGGCAGCAGAAGCGCAAGCTTTAAATCCTTTGAGCCGAGAAGGTAAATAGCTATGTAAAGGGAAACGGTGCCGTAAACGCCGCGGCCGAAACCGCAAAGCTTTGTCAGCGAAACCATAAGTAAGTTCTTGTTACCGAAAACCACCTTAATAGAATCCTTAATGCTTACCTTTTCCTGTGTGAAAGGAACGCGCTCCTTGTTGTTAACAAAGAAAATCATTACAAACAGGATTAAGCCAAGCGCGCAGATTGCGGTTGAAATAACAAGGTCAAGTCCCTGACCCTCAGCGTTTTTATACTGCTGCTGGCCCATAACGGCCTTCATAATAATACCTACAACGAGAATTACAACCATACCGCCGCTCTGACCTACCGCACGCAGGAAGGAAGCGATGGAGATTGCGGACGAACGCTCGCTCGGGTTCGGAGAGCTCAGTGAGCCGAAGCAGTTTGCAGGGCTTTCAACTGCGCAGGAAACGGCAGTGTAAAGGCTGTAAACCACAAACATCCAGATAATAGCCAGCGTTTGTGAATTAACGTTTGGTGAGATGAAAACAAGCAGCGAGATAATTGCAAGCGGAATTGCGCCGAAGCCTACCCAAGGCTTAACCTTACCGAATTTGGTGCGCGTACGGTCAACCAAATAACCGATAATGAGTTCGCAAACAGCGCCGACAAAGCCTGCAACAAGGAACACGGTTGAAATTGCGTTTGACATAACTGCGGTGTCAAAGCCCTTGCCCTTGAACGCGAAGTCCGCAAAGAAGGTTGCAGTGTAGTCCGGCATCCAGCCTGTTAAAAGGGCAACGCCGAACAAACCGATACCGAAGGTAATAATCTCTGAAAACTTCATATACTTTTGCTGCTGTTCAATTTGTTCTTTTTTTTCAGACATAAAAATCTCCTTTCAAAACAATTTAACATCTTATTTTAACAAGTTTTTAACAATTGTTCAATAGGCAATCCGATAAATTTTATACATTTTTAATAAACATACCCGATTTAGCCCTCTTGTTTTGACGCATTTTTAGTCCTGTATGCCGAATTTTTCTTCAAGTATTTCCGCCGCCGTGCGTACGATTTCGGGGCAGGGGCGTTTTTTGTAATAACTCTCCGTACGCTCCGCGGGCGCCGCGCCCTCGGCAGCCTGCGCCTCTTTGGTCAGCCCCAGCAGCTCGCGGCAGATTATTGAGCCGCCGTTGCGCTCCTTAAATTCTGCGGCAAGATTGCGAACGGTCTGATAGTTAATTGCCTTTTGCACGCCGTCGTTAAGGTCGGCGGTGCCCGTCTCCATACCGCACACCATAACCATACCGCTGAAGGCGCCGCACACCTCTCTCATTCTGCCCATACCGCCGCCGAAGCCCGACGCCAGCAGCAGCGCGGTTTTTTCGTCAATGCCGTACCTGTCCGCAAACGCAAGAAAAACCGCCTGACTGCAGTTGCAGCCGTTCATAAAGTATTCGTATGCCTTATCAGCTCTTTTGCCCATAGCTAACGCTCCTCTTGTAATGTGTAAAATTCGGCTATGATAAACCGCACCCGTTATCAGGTGTTCTTCATAATTACTATTCCTATGGTATCCGCAACATGCTCGCACGCGTCGGCACAGTCCTCAAGCTTTGAGTAAATGCTTCTCCACGCAATGATTTCAAGCGGGCTTTTGAAGTCGGTGTTTTTTAAGCAGTCGTAATTTGCCTGCAAAAAAAGCTCGTCGCACTCGCCCTCGGCGGTGTTTACGTCGATTATAAGGGACTTTATTCGTTCCGACTTTTTAAAATTCGGAAGCTCTGTAAGCATATCCCTCATTTTTGCCGTACAGGTGCATATTTTCTTTGCAAAGCTGACCGCTTCAACGGTAATGCGGTCTATGTGGTTGACATAAATTTCCTGCAAAACCTCCTCAATGCAGTCGGTAACCTGGTCCAGCTTCTGGCTCAGCTCCGCCATATCCTCGCGGTCAATCGGTGTAACGAAGGATTTTGCAAGCGCCTCGTCCATTTCGTGCCTTACCGTGTCGCCGCCGTGCTCAAAGCCGTGCATTTTGTCAAGCATTTCATTTATCTGATTTATATCAAACTTCCTAAGGCACTCCAGCAGATAATCGGCGGCGTTGCAAGCGGCGTCCGCTGCCGAGATGTAGTTGTTCCAGTAAAATTCGTTCTTTTTGTTTGCCATAGCTTCCTCCGATTAAAAAATTGCCATAAATATTTTTGTTGTTATAAATCCGATAATGCCGCAGCCGGGGAAGGTCAGTATCCAGGTCATCATAAGGTTTTTAACAACCTCCAGATTAACCGAGGACAGCCTTTTAACCGCTCCAACGCCCATAATGGCGGTTGTTTTTGCGTGAGTGGTGGATACCGGAATTCCGAACAGGGAGCTGATAAGCAGGGAAACGGAGGCAGCCAAATCTGCCGAAAAGCCCTGGTATTTTTCCAGCTTTACCATATCCATTCCGATTGATTTTATTATTTTCTTGCCGCCTATTGACGTGCCTATGGACATAATTACGGAGCAGAGCAGCATAATCCACACAGGCATTTGCACTGCCGCAGAGCCGCCCGTTTCGTTTGACAGCATAAGGCACATCAGAATAACGCCCATAAATTTCTGCCCGTCCTGCGCACCGTGCATAAAGCTCATAGCGCAGGCTGCACCTATCTGCCCGTAGCGGAATATGCCTTCGGTTTTACGCCTGTCAACGTTAAAGAAGGTCAGGGTGACCAGCTTGCACACAATATAGCCCAGCACAAAGCCCAGCACAACGGAAATTACAAGACCGTAGATAACCTTAATCCATTCCTTGCCGTTAACGCCGTCCAGCCCGCCTTGCAGCGCAATCGCCGCTCCGGTAAGCCCTGCGATAAGCGCGTGGCTTTCGCTTGTGGGTATGCCGAAATACCAGGCAAGCACCGCCCATATTACAATCGCAAGCAGCGCCGCGGACAGCGCCACAATCGCGTCGTGGGAATTGGTGCCGAAATCCACCATATTTGCAATTGTTTGCGCAACGGTTGCGTTGAGCGAGCTCATAATGAAAACGCCGAGGAAATTAAAAACGGCGGACATCAGGATTGCAGGGCGCGCCTCAATACATCTTGTTGTAACGCAGGTTGCAATTGCGTTTGGGCAATCGGTCCAACCGTTAACAAAAACAACCCCCAGGGTCAGGGCAACCGCCAGAAACAAAAGCGGGTTAGAGGTAACCTGCCCCCAGAAATACACAAAAGATAAATCCATAGAATTATTATCCCCAATGCCTGTGAATTTTTATGCACTTCTAATATAGCAAAACAGCAGGAGGTTTTCAAGACGAATTTGCAATTTTGCGGGGACCCCGAAAACGGAAAGGCGCTCG
>CADBUK010000067.1 GCA_902797915.1 Oscillospiraceae bacterium | reverse complement strand
TTCTTTTTATGTATTGCATAAACGACTGAATATAGGTGTACGCGTTAACGTCGTTCGCTCTGCCGCTTACCGTTATGGAATATTATTTTACCAAGGAACGCGTTACGCTTGAGAATTACGGCTGGAGGCTCGGAACGGGCTTTCTTTCAACCCCGTTAATACTTGACGTGCTTGCGTGTATTGATGTAAAATATGCTTACCGACTTCTTGAAAACGAGCAGATGCCCGGTTGGCTCTATATGACTAAGATGGGCGCTACTACTATTTGGGAAAGCTGGGAAGGCGTTGAAGCACAGGGCGGTATAGCCTCGCTTAATCATTATTCAAAGGGCGCCGTGTGCGAATGGCTTTTCAATTCAATGTGCGGTATCAATGTTGACGGCGAAAATCATTTTGTAATTGCGCCGAAAGCAGGCGGCAGCTTTACCTTTGCAAACGCTGAATACAAAAGCGTTTACGGCACGGTAAAAAGCGGTTGGAAAAAGACTGACGGCGGATATGAATACGAAATTGAAATCCCTGCCAACTGCACTGCCGACGTTATTATCAACGGCGAAACAAAAGCCGTAACCGCAGGAAAGGTTTTATTATGATTTATCATCTTGCAATAGACATCGGCGCTTCAAGCGGGCGCCACATTCTCGGCTATATTGAGGACGGCAAAATCAGGCTTGAGGAAATCCACAGATTTGAAGATTATTTAAGAGAGGAAAACGGCTCTCTTTTCTGGGATATTGAAAAGCTTGTGCGCGAGGTTAAGGCGGGTATCGCAAAATGCGGCGAGCTCGGAAAAGCCCCCGCCACAATTGCGATTGACACCTGGGGCGTGGACTACGTTCTGCTTGACGAAAACAAGCGTGAAATCCTGCCCGCCGTCGCTTACCGCGACAGCCGCACGCTCTCCGTTATGGACGAGGTTGCGGCAATTATCCCGCAGGAAAAGCTCTACGCAAAAACGGGTATTCAAAAGGCGAATTATAATTCAATCTATCAGCTTTACTGCGATAAAAAAAGCGGCAAGCTTGATAAGGCAAAATACTTTTTGATGATGCCCGATTATCTTGCTTTCAAGCTGACAGGCGAAATCAGAAATGAATATACAGAGGCTTCAACAAGCAATCTTATTAACGCTCGTACAAAAACGTGGGACGGCGAAATTCTTGACGCACTCGGCATCAAAAAGGATGTTTTCAGCGAGGTATCGCTTCCTTGTACGGAGGTCGGCGCGCTTCAGGGCTTTGATTTTGACAGCACTGTAATCCTCGCCCCCTCGCACGACACGGCAAGCGCGGTTGCAGCCTGCTCCGTCGGGAATAACGGCGTATATATCTCATCGGGCACCTGGTCGCTTATCGGCACTGAAAATCTTGAGCCTGTACTCAGCGACGAAGCGCTCAAGGCTAATTTTACAAACGAGGGCGGAATTAATTATCGCTACCGTTTTCTTAAAAACTTTATGGGTATGTGGCTGTTTCAGAACATCCGCAAAAACCTGAACAAGCAGTTTTCCTATGACGAGATGATGAATCTTGCTATGAAGAGCGACGGCTTTGAATTTATCGACACCAACGACGTGTCCTTCCTTGCGCCCGAAAGTATGATTAAAGCAATCAGAAATTATCTTAACAACGACAAACTGCCTATGGACGTCGTAATCAATTCGGTTTATCATTCGCTTGCAAAATCTTACGCAGGCGCGGTTAAGGAGATTGAAAGCATCAGCGGCAAAACGGTGGACACTATTAACATCGTAGGCGGCGGCAGCAAGGATAAATACCTTAATCAGCTTACCGCGCAGTACACGGGCAAGCGCGTGCTTGCGGGTCCCGTCGAGGCAACCGCAACGGGAAATATTATTTCACAAATGCTTTATTCAAAAGAGGTTGCTACTCTTGAGGAAGCAAGAGCGCTTGTTAAGGTATCCTTTGATATTCAGGAGGTAGTTTAATGTCATATATAGAAGCAAAAAACGCCTACGCCAAATACGGTATTGATACCGACGCGGCTATTGAAAAGCTTAAAGGCGTTCCGCTTTCCCTCCACTGCTGGCAGGGCGACGACGTTCGCGGCTTTGATACGGACCCGAACAAGCCTTTGACGGGCGGAATTCAGACTACGGGTAATTATGCGGGCAGGGCAAGAACGCCCGAAGAATTGATGGCGGATATCGACGAGGTTTTAAAGCTCGTACCCGGTAAGGTTAAAATGAACCTTCACGCCTGTTACGCAATTTTTGACGAGGAAAATCCTTGGGTTGACCGTGATAAGCTTGAGCCCAAGCATTTTAAAAAATGGGTTGATTTCTGCAAGGAAAGGGGACTTGGCTGCGATTTTAACCCCACCTTTTTTTCACACCCGAAATGCGACCCGTTAACGCTTTCATCACCTAATGAGGAAACCCGCCGCTTCTGGATTGAGCACGGCAAGGCTTGCATAAGAATTTCGCAGTATCTTGCCGAGGAGCTCGGCGAGCCCTGCGTTATGAATATCTGGACGGGCGACGGCTTTAAGGATATTCCGGCGGACAGAATGGGTCCCCGTGAAAGATACAGAAACAGTATTGACGAAATCCTTTCTGAGTGTTATGATTTCAGCAAGGTTAAGCCCTGCATTGAAAGCAAGGTTTTCGGCATCGGCGTTGAGGCTTACACAGTCGGCTCTGCCGAATTTGCTCTCAGCTATGCGGTGATGAATAAGGATAAATGTATTCCGCTTATGGATAACGGTCATTACCATCCCACCGAGGTTGTGAGCGATAAAATCCCTGCGCTGCTTACGTTTTTCCCCGAAATCGCGCTTCACATTACGCGCCCGATTCGCTGGGACAGCGACCACGTTGTGCTTTTTGACGACGAAACGAAGGAAATCGCAAAAGAGATTGTTCGCTGCGGCGGGTTTGACGGCAGGGTAAATATGGCGCTTGACTATTTCGACGCAAGCATAAACAGAATTTCGGCGTGGACAGTCGGTTTCCGCAACGTTCAGAAGGCTTTGCTGTTTGCACTTTTGCAGCCTGCCTGCTTAAAGGAACTGCAGGACGAAAACAACTTTACAAGGCTTATGGTTATGCAGGAGGAACTGAAAACGCTTCCGTTCGGAGAGGTATGGAACGAGTACTGCAAAGCCTGCGGCGTTTTTGCTGACGGCGAATGGTTCGGCGAGGTTGAAAAATATGAAAGAGAGGTTTTGAGCAAACGATGAAGAATATTTTAGACGCACCCTTTGTTAAAGAAATGTGTGCCACTACGGCAAATATGTATCGTCTCGGCTGGGACGAACGCAACGGCGGCAACATCAGCTATATGCTTGATGTAAACGAGGTCGGCGAATACCTTGACCTTAACGACGTTATCCGCACCATTCCTACGGGCTTTGAAGCAAAGGAGCTTGCAGGCAAAATCTTTATTGTTACGGGTACGGGTAAGTATTTCAAGAACGTTGAGCACGACCCCGAAAATAACCTCGGCATAATCCGTATTGCAGAGGACGGCGTTACCGCAGAGCTTCTCTGGGGCTGGTCTGACGGCGGTCAGTTTACAAGCGAGCTTCCCGCCCACCTGATGAGCCATATGGCGCGCCTTTCGGTTAACCCCGAAAACAGGGTTATTATGCACTGCCACCCCGATTACACGCTTGCTATGACTCAGGTTCACGAGATGGACGAAAGGGCAATCACACGCACGCTCTGGAAGCAGATGACGGAAAGCATTGTCGTTTTCCCCGACGGTATCGGCGTACTTCCGTGGATGGTTTGCGGCACTAATGAAATCGGCGAGGCAACTGCGGAAAAGATGAAGCAGTATCGCCTTGTTATCTGGACGCTTCACGGTATTTACGGCGCAGGCAAGGATTTGGACGAAACCTTCGGCTTGATTGAAACGGTTGAAAAAGCGGCAATTCAATATATGCTTACCGCAAATCTGCCTAAGGTAAACACCATAACGGATGAAAACCTTGTTGCCCTTGCGAAGCGCTTTAATCTTGATTACCGCAAGGATTTCCTTGATTTATAAGCTTTAGCGGCTCGGCTTAAAACCGAGTCGCTTTTTTATACGCCTGCGGATTGAAATGCGCGGCTTTATGTGCTATTATTTTGTTATGATAAAAGGGAGGAGGCTTTTGTATGAATGAAGTAAAAACAACTTTCAGGCGTATGGCGTTTTACTATCTGCTGCTTGTAATAAATATCATACCCTGCGCAAACTTTATTCCTGACAGCTTTCCTACCCGCAACGTTTCGGCAATTTACCTGCTTACCCTCTGCGTTTGCCTTATTCTTTATTACTCTCATCGCGTTACGTCGGCGGGCGGGCTGTCGGTAATGATGAAGGCGGTTTCGTGGCTCGGGCTTATGCTTATTCTGCTCAGGGGAGTTAAATACAGCGTTTTTGCAGGGGTCGGCGTTGTTGCCCGCCACACCTGGTATCTTTATTACGTTCCTATGCTGCTGATACCGCTTTTCTTTTTTTATATATCGCTTTTGGTTGCGCCTGAAAAGGATTTCCGTATTCCAAAGGGCTGGTTGTGGACTTTGGGCGTTACGGTTGTGTTTATTACTTTGATTTTAACTAACGACCTTCATCAGCTTGTTTTTAAATTTCAGCCCGATTTTGCTGACTGGGACGGCAGCTACGCTTACGGCACGCTGTTTTACGTAATTACGCTCTGGCGTTATCTGCTTTATATTGCCGCAATTACCGTGCTTGTGTTCAAATGCCGAATAAGCAGTTCAAAAAAGCACGCGTGGATTATTCTTATTCCGTCCGCAATCGGCGTTTTTCTTAACCTGCTTATCGTTACGGGCAAGATGCCGAAGCTTAACGGCGCAAATATTATTGAGTTTCCCGAAACGCTGCTGTTTACGGTTGCCGTTGTGCTTGAGTGCTGCATACAGCTTGGGCTTATTCCCACTAATACGGATTACGGCAAGCTGTTTCAGAAGTTTTCCGTTTCCGCACAGATAACGGATAAAAAGGGAACCCCTATTTATTCCTCCCATTCCGCAATGCCGCTTACTTTGCAGCAGTTTGAAATGCAAAGCGGCGCGCGTATCGGCGAGCATACCGTTTTGAATAAAATGGAAATCCCGGGCGGCTACGGCTTCTGGCAGGACGATATGACGGAGCTTGACCGACTGAACGGGGAGCTTGCGGAGGCAAAGGAGCAGCTTGCGCAGGAGGCGGAGCTTATTCGCCTGCGCAATGAACTTAAGGAAAAGCAAACTAAAATTGAACAGCGCACCTTGGTTTATGATACTATTGCAACGCGAACTCAAAGGCAGTCGCAGTTAATTTCACAGCTTGCGGAAACTGCGCGCCTTTCGGACGATTTGGCGGTAAAGGAGGAGTGCCGCGGCAGGATTACTCTGCTTGGTGCTTACATTAAACGCTACGCAAATTTAATGCTTCTGTCGCAGGAAAGCAGTTATATAGAAATCGGCGAGGTCGGGCTTTCCGTTTCAGAGGTTCTGCGTTATCTTAATTACTGCGGCATTCCCGGCGAAATTTTCATCAGTGCAGTCGGAACGGTCAGCGCGGCTTCGTCGCTTGCCGTTTTTGAGGCGTTTGAAACCCTGCTTGAAATGAATATCACAACCCTGCGAGGAGCGTTTGTTAACCTTTCCGCGCAGGACAGGGTTTTGTTTAAGCTGAACCTTGAAAATCTTGTTGAGTCTCTCCCGCGGGAAATGGAGGAAAACCTTTCCGCAAACGGCGTAGAGTACGACTTTTTGCAGGAGGACAGCGTTTCTTATATCTGCTTTACTATGCTGAAAGGGGGCGGGGCGGTATGACGTCATTTGAATTCCTTTCGGCTTTTACCCGCGCTCTTTTTTCACTCTGGGCACTGTTGCTTTGCCTTACAAATATAGGCAGTGCCGCGCTTGCCACGGTTAAAAAGCGCTTTCGTTTCACTGCCGTTGCGCTTCTGCTT
>CADBUK010000066.1 GCA_902797915.1 Oscillospiraceae bacterium | reverse complement strand
GCTTTTGCGTAAGCGGCGGTTTTTTCAAGCCTCAGGCGATAGCAGGCAAAGCAGCGCTCGCCGCCCTCCCGACAAAGCTCAAGCCCTTGCGCAATATTCAGAAACTCCTCATAATCATATTCGCCCTCGATAAGCTTTACGGGATTTTCAAACGGCATTGAATTTATGAGCCTTTTCAGCTCCGAAAATCTTTTGATAAATTCACCCTCGGGCGAAATGTTGGGATTATAATAATAGACCGTGATGTCAAAATATTTGTTAAGATATTCAAGGCAGGCGCTTGAACACGGCGCACAGCAGGCATGAAGCAAAAGAGAGGGCAATTTCTGCTCTCTCTTATTTTGCTCAATAATCTTTTCAGTTTCTTTTGAATAGTTAATCTTGTTCATAATACTATCGTTTAATTTAACCAAGTAATATTTTCCGTATAACGCAGCATTTCGGAAAAACTGCGCTGTTTTAAACTACATAAGGTAATTTTTAGGGTTTATCCTTGTTCCGTCCGCCCTGATTTCAAAATGGCAGTGCGGTCCCGTTGAATTGCCCGTTGAGCCTGAGGACGCAATCTGCTGTCCCTTATAAACCGTCTGGCCGGGAGAAACGAGAATTGACGAATTGTGGGCATAAAGGGTTACGATTGTTCTGCCCTTGGAATCCGTGCCGTGATAAATCATAACGTAATAGCCGTAGCTGTAGTTAAGCCTTTTAACCGTCAGCACTACGCCCTTCTGCGCGGCAACAACCTTTGAGCCCGTGGGGCACGGAAAATCAATGCCGCCGTGGTAAGAGCCGTTGCTGTAATTCGGGAAGCCTGCGGAAATAGTTGTGTGCCCCGGAACGGGGTAACACATACTGAGAACGGCGTCGGACTTATTGTAAACCTCAATATCCGACGAGGATTCAGCGGTAACGCCGTCGCGCGGTTTGGTGGTGTACTCGGTTACATCCTCGGGTCTGATAATACCCGCAATTAAATCACTGATTTCCTTTTCAACCGCCGCGGTAATCTCCTGGTCCTCATTTCTGAACTCGGTGTACATTCCGTTTTCAGCGGTAAGCTTTGCAAAAAGCTCGTCGCTTTCCGCTCTGTCCTGCGCAAGAATTATCTTCTTGCTTGCGATTTCCTCCTGCGCCTGAGTAAGCGCCTCCTGCTTTGCCTTCTGCTCATTCTGCTCTGCAATCAGGGTTGATTTAATGTCCTCAAGCGCAAGCTTTTTGTCGTTCAAATCCGACTCCTGCTGCAGAATTTCCTCCGTTTGCTTCTGAATCGCCTCCAAAAGCTCCGCGTCGCTTTTTGAAACCGCTTTAATCATTTCATAGCGGGTTAAGAAGCCCGACAAATCCTTGCAGGTAAGAAGCGCGGCAATCAGGTTATAGCTGCCCGAAATATATATTGCACGCATACGCACGCAGTACGCGGCGTACTTGGCGTTGAATTTTTCCGTTAAATCATCAAGTATTGCTTGCACGCGGTCAACCTCTGCCTGAAGCTCATCCGCCTGCGCCTGATTTTCGTCAATATCCTTCTGGAGAACGTCAATATCCTCCTGATAGGCAATTACCTGATTATCAAGCACCGTTAACTGCTGGTTTAATACGCCGATTTTTGTATCAAGCGCGTTTATGTACTCCTCCGTGTTTTTGGAGGCGGCGGACAGCTCGGCAATTTTTGCCTCAGCCGCCTGCAAGTCGGCGTCAAGCGCGCTTTTCTGGCTTTCAAGCTTTTGGCGCGCCTGCTCCCTTGCCTCCTCATCGGAAAGGGTTGTGCCCTCCTCTGCGGGAGCGGTAGGGCTTTCCTGTACTGCGGTGGTGCTTTCATCCTCTGCGTAGGAATAATAACCGAAGCAGAACATTGAGGTTAAGGCAATTGAAACAGCCAAAACACAGCACATAAGCCTATTAAGTTTTTTCTGCATTTGCCTCACCCCTTTCTGAAAAAATTAAAAATTAAGGTAAATACAAGGCGGGATTTTTGCAATCCTTATAAGCCGAGCTCGGCGTGCGCACCTCAAAGTGACAGTGCGGCCCCGTGGAATTACCCGTTGAGCCTGACCACGCAATCTGCTGCCCCTTGGTAACCTTATCGCCCACCGAAACAAGCCTTGAATTATTGTGAGCATAAAGGGTGTAAACCCTGTCGCCCGAGGCAGTGGTTTTATCATGCGCGATAACGATATACCTGCCGTAGCTGCGGTAAGAGCCGTCAGCATTTGTTAAATCGGCAGAGATTATAACCGTTCCCGACTCAGCCGCAACAACCTTTGAATTTGCGGGGCAACTGAAATCGCAGCCCGAATGGCCCGAATACGCACCGTAAGCGCAGGTTATTTTTGTCTGCGACGGAACGGGGTAAGTCAGACTGATATAATTTGACTCGGGCTTTTTAGTGGTTGTAGTGGTTGTGGTTGTACCGCCGCCCTGCGTTGACGCGGGCTTTGTGGTTGTAGTTGTAGTAGTGGTGGTTGTTGTAGTTGTAGTTATAGGCGGCTCATACTGAGCGGCTGCGCGGGCAATTGCCGCGTCAATTTCCGCCATTGCCTCCTTATCCTCCTCAAGATACTCGGTGTACATACCCGTTTGGTCGTTGAGCTTTTTAAGGAGTGTGTTTGCCTGCGAGGTCTGGGAGGAGATTTCCTTTTTCTTTTCGTCAAGCGCCTTTTGCTTTTCCTCAAGCGCGGGGATTGCCGACTCCAGCTTTGCCTGCGTTGCCGCAAGCTCCTCCTGCTGAGCCGCTAATTTTTCATTTTCTGCGGCAATCTGTTCCTTTGAGGCGGTAAGCTCCTCCATCTCCTCATCAATTTTTGCAAGCAGCTCGCCGTCCTGCTTTGAAACGCGGTTTACCATTTCATAGCGGGTTAAAAGCTGCGAAATATCGTCACTTGTAAGAAGAAAGGAAAGCACATTCGTTTCGCCGCTGATATACATTGCGCGCAGGCGCTTGCAATAAAGTGAATACTTTTCCATAAAATCAGCCGACTGTTTGTCATACTCTTCGGTAAGGCGTGAAATCTCGGCGGTTGACGCCTCAATTTCCTCCTCATTTTTAGCCTGCGTGATTTTAAGGTTTTCAATCTGAGCCTTATCGGACTCAAGCTCTTTGTTAACAACAGAAAGCTGCTGCTGAAGATAAACGATTTTTTGATTTAAAGTGTCCAGATACTCCTGCGTGCTTGTGGACTGCGCCGCAAGCTCGTCAAGCTTATTCTGGGTTTCCTTAATTCGTTGCTCAAGCTGAGCCTTTTCCTGTTCATCCGATAGCCCGTTTTCAGCCGAAGCGGAAAAAAAACAGACGGCAAAGAGAAAACAAGAAGCCAACAAAACGGCAAGCGCTTTTTTAAGCCCTGTAAACAGTTTCATTGACTTCACTTCCTTTAATAATAACTACAATGTGTAAAACATCTAAAGTATATTATACCAAATAAAAGTTAATTTAACAATATAAAATTAATAATAATTTATGGAAATTACAGATAGCTGAGCGGATTAACCCTGTTGCCGTTCAGGCGCACCTCAAAGTGACAGTGCGGACCCGTGGAATTACCCGTCGAACCCGAATAAGCAATAAGCTGTCCCTTGGTTACGGTCTGCCCTACCGATACAAGCAGTGAGCTGTTGTGGGCATAAAGCGTTGAAAGCCCGTTGCCGTGGTCAATAACTATGTATTTACCGTAACTGTAAGTAAGGCTTTTTGCAATAATAACCGTACCCGAATCAGCCGCGTGAACCTCCGTACCCGTCGGGCAGCGGAAATCAACGCCGCCGTGGTAAGAGCCGTTGCTGTAATTAGGATAGCCCGCAGAAATTGTGCGCGAGCTTGTGGGATAAGCCAGCTGACCCGTGCCCTGAACATAATTATCGCTGCCCTTATTCTTTGAGGCGGCGGCAATAGCAGCCCTGATTTCAGAGTCAATCTGCTTTTGTTCTTCCTTATTTGCGGAAATTGTTTCCTGAATTTCAGCGGTCTGGCTGTTGAGCTTTGCAATTGCGGCATTGCACTTTGAAACCTCTGAATCAAGCTCGCTCTTAGAAGCGCTTATGTCGTCAATAGACTTCTGAAGCTCAACCTTCTGGGCGTCAAGGTTTTCCTTATCCTGCTGGAGCTCCTGCTTTTTAAGCTCAAGCTCCTGACGCTTCTGCTCAATCTCCTGCATCTTCTTCATAAGAGTATCAAGAGTTTCGCTGTCCTGCTCGGAAACGCTTTTAACCATTTCTGCGCGGGTTAAAACTGCGCTCATATCGCCGCTTTCAAGCAGAATTTCAAGCGTGGTAACATTGCCCGATATGTACATGGCGCGAAGACGCTGGCAGTACTGGCTGTACACCTCGTCAAACTCCGCCTGCTTTTTATCAATTTCATTCTGCGCCTCTTCAATTTCAGCCTCGGTTTTTTCAATCTTGGCTTCAATTGCGTTAATCTCGTTCTGAAGCGCTTTCTTTTCAGCATCAAGCTTGTCAATCTTATCCTGAAGCAAGGAAACCTTTGCCATCAGGGCGTCAACATATTCCTGAGTTTCAGCTTTTTCTGCATTGAGATTTTTGATTTTAGCCTCAGCGGCATTAATTTCGCTTTGGATTTTTTCCTTTTCCTTTTGCAGCTCCGCGGCAGTTTTAGCCTCTGCCGCAAAGGTTGAGCCCAGAACGAACATAGCGCTGAGAACTACGCAAACAAATCTCAATAATAATTTGGACTTAAAGTGCACTTATCTCACTGCCTTCCTTATTAAGATATCTGCCCATTGAAATCAGAGCACCGCCGACGCCGGTAATAATACCGATAGCAACAAACGCGCCGAGCATCGGAAGCGCGTAGCCCTGAAAGCTGAGAGCTTCAAGGTCGAGCGAATTAAGCAGCTCGCTGAACTGCTTAACCGCAAATTCATAAAAGCCCCATACAAGACCGAGCGAGATTACGCCCGATACGATACCCAGAATCATACCTTCAACCACAAAGGGCAGCCGCACAAAGCTGTTGGTTGCGCCTACGGATTTCATAATCTGGATTTCAAGCTTTCTTGAATAAACGGTAAGCTTAATGGTGTTTGAAATAATGAACACGGAAATTGCGAGAAGAACCGCAATAATTATTACGGAAATAACCTCAATACCGTGACGGATTGTAACAAGCTTTTTAGCCAAATCTTTGTTATGGCGCACGGTTTCAATATGGTTAATCTGATTGATTTCATCAATAGTGCCGTCAAACTGGGATAAATCCTTAATAGTAACCTTGTAAGCGTCGGGCAGCGGAATGTCCGAGCTGATTTCGGTAAAGAATTCGCGCTGAGCGTCTTCCATAGTTGCAAGCTGCTCCGCCCACGCGTCCTCCTTGGCGATGAATTCAATTTCCTTTATGTTTTCAATCGCTTCGAGCTGCGAGCCCATAGCGGTAATATCCTCGTCGGTAGTATTATCCTCAATATAAACCATAACAACGTTTTCTTCCTCAATCCTGTTGAGAAGAGAATCAATGTTCAGGAAAATCATTGAAGCGCAGCCGATGAGCACAAGACAGCTCATAAGAACGCAGATTGAAGCAACGCTCATCATTCTGTTTGTCCAGGTGTTTCTGAAGCCCTCTTTGAGCAGGTATCTCAAACTTGAAGCCGTCATTACTCATCACCCCCATCCTCAAATTCTTCAATCAGCTCAAAATCAGCGTCAGCGCTTTCATCTGCAACTGCAGTGTCCTCGCCCTCGCTGTCCTCATTGCTGAAGTCCTCGTCGATTGAGTCAAAAATATCCTCAACATCAGAGCCGAGCTTTACGTCCTCGTTAAAGAAAATCATTTCGTTCTGATTTTCGGGAACGCTGGCGTCAAACTGTGCGTGAGTCGGGTCGGGAGTATCCGAAACAACCTCGCCGTTTTTAATTACGATAACCCTGCGCGGAAAAGCGCGAACCAAATCGTGCTCGTGCGTTACCATAATTACGGTGGTGCCGTTGTTATTGATTTTTGTGAGCATATCAACAATTTCGTGGCTCATTTCAGGGTCAACGTTACCCGTAGGCTCGTCGGCAATAATCAGCTTGGGATTATTAACAAGCGCTCTTGCAAGGGAAACACGCTGCTGCTCGCCGCCCGAAAGCTCGTTCGGCATTGAGCGCGCCTTGTGAGAAAGACCTACAAGCTGAAGAATGTAAGGAACTCTTTTTCTGATATCCTTTTCCTTTGCGCCGATAACGCGCATTGCAAACGCAACGTTGTCATAAACGCTCATCTTTGCAATAAGGCGGAAAT
>CADBUK010000065.1 GCA_902797915.1 Oscillospiraceae bacterium | reverse complement strand
CAATTTGCGAGCTTTACTGCAAATAAGTATTAAATAATTAAGCTGAAAGGAGGGGAGCAGAATGCCCATTGAGGAACGGGATTACAGCGTTCTGATTGTTTCTTCGGCAGACAGTTTTCATAATGCAATTGCGGCAATGCTCCCTGAAGTGAGCTTTCAGCCGATTGTAAAGGTGTCAACCGTTGCTGAGGCGCAACGCGCGGCGGCGGAACATAATTTTGATTTTGTAATCATTAACGCTCCGCTCAGGGACGATTTGGGAATGCGCTTTGCAATTGATTGCAGCACCACCCGCAATTCCCTTGTGCTGTTCCTTATTCAAAACGATATTCACGGCGATATTTACGCAAAGGTTGCTCAGCACGGCGTTTTCACTCTGCCGAAGCCCATCGGCAAGCAGACTATGGCAAACGCTCTGCGCTGGATGCTGACGGCAAAGCGCAGGCTGAAAGGCTTTGAAAAGAAAACCACAAAAATTGAAAACAAGATGGAGGAAATCCGTCTTGTCAATAAAGCAAAGTGGCTGCTTATCAGTAAGAAGGGCTTGCTTGAGCCCGAGGCGCACCGCTATCTTGAAAAGGAGGCAATGGACCGCTGCATATCAAAGGCGGAGCTTGCCCGCGATATTATAAGTGAATATGAAGATTAAAGCGCAGCAGCATAAACAGCCGTTGCGCTTTTTAGTTTCGGACAGGGGACGGTTCTCTGTCCGAGATTTGAGGTTAAAGGTATTGTCTGATGTCGTTTGAAAGCCCCGCCTCAATGTCAACAAGGCGGTTTGCAACGCTGCGTGATTTGTCGTCGGCGCTCGTGTACTGGTTAATATATCTTGAAAGGGATTTTACGCCCATATTACAGCCGTCCGTCATCAAATCCGCAATGGTTTTGTCTGAATTGTCAGCCGCCAGCTTAACGTTGGTTTTAATCCAGCTCATACCCTTAACCATCGGGTTGGGGTTTTTGCCTTCGTCGTGGTGTTCCTCCAGCAAATTTTCGATTTCGTCTGCCAGCTTTTCGTGCTGATTTCGACAGTCAATAAGGGTGCTTTTAAACCTTTCGTCCTTAACGTTGTCAAGCACGTCGTTAATTGAAGAAACGCCCATTTTTATTCCCGAATCACATTCGCGCAGCAGCTTAACCGTATCTCCGCTATTGCTCATAATTTCATCTCCTTTTTTATTTAGTATTTGCAGTGGGCGGCGGATTAAACACATAATTAAAAAAATATTGAAATTTGCAAAATCTTGTTATAATATATATTTGGTGGAAATCGGATTTCGGTTTCCCGAATAATTTAAGGATTAAAAATTATGGGTATTCAAAACATTATAGCCCTGCTTGGCGGATTGGGTCTCTTTCTCTTCGGTATGAAGTTTATGAGCACTGCAATCAATCAGGTTGCGGGTAATAAAATGAAGGACCTGCTTGAAAAGCTGACGCGCAACCGCTTCAAAGGCTTTTTCCTCGGCGTGCTGGTAACTATGGTAATTCAGTCCAGCTCGGCAACTACGGTTATGCTGATGGGCTTTCTTAACGCAGGCATTATGGATTTGGCGCAGGCAACGGGTGTTATTATCGGTGCCAACATCGGTACAACCATAACCTCTGTTTTAATTGCGCTTGACGTTTCGGCAATTGCGCCTATTTGTATTTTTATAGGTACGGTTATGGCGCTGTTTTCAAAAAAGCAGCAGAGGAAGAATATCGGCCAGATTATTCTCGGCTTCGGTATCCTGTTCTTCGGGCTTAAATATATGAGCGGCGACAGCGCTATGGGCGTTCTTAAAACGAGCATAGGTTTTCAGAACTTCATTACGCGCACGAACAATCCGTTCCTCGGCATAATTATCGGCGTTATTATGTGCTCCGTGCTTCAGAGCTCAAGCGCGGCAATCGGTATTCTGCAAATGCTTGCAATGAATGAATTAATGCCGATGAGCTTCGCAATTTACCTTATTATCGGTATAAACGTCGGCTCTGCAATGCCGCTGTTCCTTTCGGCAATCGGCGCAAAAACAAACGCAAAACGTGCGGCGCTGATTTATTTCATCTTTGATTTTGTCGGAATGTTGCTGTTTACCCCGATTGCGCTGTTCACTCCGTTTGTAAGCGCGGTTGAAAGCGTGTCGCCAAACGGCTCCGTGCAGGTTGCGGCAGGGCATATCGTATTTAAGGTTGTAACGGCTGTCGTGCTGCTTCCGTTCATTAAATACATAGTTAAAATTTCCGAATATATTATTAAGCCGAAAGAGCATGAAACAGAGCTTCGCTTTGTATATATTGACCGTAAGCTTACCTCAAATATGCTTGCTGTTGTTCCGCAGATTCGCAAGGAAACGGAGCGTATGGCAATGCTTGCCCGCAAAAATATCGTTATCGCAAGCGAGGGCTTTTTGAATATGGATACCTCGCGCGAGCGTGAAATCAGGGATAATGAGGAGCTCATTAACTGGCTTAATCATAATATTTCAGACTATATGGTAACCGTGGCGTCTCACGAATTGCCCGCAGAGGATTCGGAATATATCGGCCGTCTTTTCCACGTTATTACGGACCTTGAAAGAATAGGCGACCACGCGCTGAATATCCTTGAGCGTACCGAGCTTGCGCAGCAGGGCAATATGAACTTTTCGCAAAACGCTTTGCAGGATTTCCAGACCGTGTATGAAAAAGCGCTTGAACTGCTTGACCGTTCAATCGGCGCGTTTGTAAAT
>CADBUK010000064.1 GCA_902797915.1 Oscillospiraceae bacterium | reverse complement strand
TAATCTTACCCTTGTTTTCTCTGCCTCTCAGGCGCTTATCGCTGCAAAGAACAACTCACTGTTCGTATCTCCGTTCATCGGCTGGAAAGAGAACAGCGGCGAGGATTGCGTACAGTACATTCAGGATATCGTAACCATTTACGAAAACTACGGATATATCGGCGAAACGCAGATTATCTGCGCCGCTGTAAGAACGGGCAAGCAGTTTGTTGACTGTGCGGTTGCGGGGGCTGACATCGTTACCGCAGGGCTTCAGGTATTCAAGGACAGCTTCTACCACCCGTTTACCGATTACGGCCTTGCAAAATTCCAGGCAGCCTGGGACAAGACAATCACTGAATAATATCCGAAAGGAGATTAACAGAATGAAAATAGGATTTATCGGACTTGGCATTATGGGCGAGTCAATGTGCGAAAACATTGTAAAAAAGCACGACGGCGCCGTTTACTGCTCCGACCTTAACAAAGCGCAGGTTGCAAAGCTTGCCGAGGCGGGCGCAGTAGCCTGCGAAAGCAACGTTGAGGTTGCGCAGAACGCTGACGTTATAATTACAATGGTGCCCAAATCAGAACACGTTAAGGCGGTTTACACCGAGCTTCTGCCGTACATTACCGAGGGCAAAATCTGTATTGATATGAGCACGATTGACCCCTCGGTTTCCGTAGAGGTTTCGGAAATGATTAAGGCAAAGGGCGCTCAGTTTGCGGACGCACCCGTTGTTAAATCAAAGCCCGCCGCAATTAACGGCACGCTCGGCGTTCTTGTAGGCTGCGACGAGGAGCTGTTCCCCGTTATTGAGCCGATACTCAAATATATGGGCTGCAACGTTATCCGTATGGGCGAAAACGGCAAGGGGCTTGTTATGAAAATATGCCACAACACGCTTTGCGCCGAAATTCAGAACGGCGTTAACGAAACCCTGCTGCTTGCGCAGAAAATGGGTATCAGCCCCGAGGATTACCACACCGCGATTTCATACGGCGGCGCGCAGTGCTTTTACCTTGACGCACAGTGGGAAAACATTGCAAATGAAAACTGGGCAACCGCTTTTTCACTTGAAAACGAGCATAAGGATTTGGGTATCTGCGAACGTCTTGCCGCTGAGCAGGGGCTTGATATTCCTGGTATGAAAAACGCAAAGGCTGTTTACAACAAGGGCATTGAAGCAGGAATCGGCAAGGAGGACTGGCGCGCCACATATAAAATTGTAAGGGGCGATTACGATGCTTGAACATCTGAACGCAGTTAACGACGTTAAAATTTACTCCGTTTTTGACGATGAATTCAAAACCTTCGGTAACGTGATTGAGGGCTACGATTTTTCAGAGCTGATTGACTATATGAAAAAGGAAACCTCAATTCCCGAAAACAACAATGTATATGTGCCGAGCGTTGAGGGGCTTGAAAGCCTTGCCGCTTTTGACGAAATTCAAAACGGGTTTTATGGCGGAATGCCGATACAAATAGGCTACTGCAACGGCAGAAACACCACCTACAACGGCTTTGAATACCACAAGGGCAGCGAAATAAACGTTGCCGTAACGGATTTTATGCTTGTGCTCGGGCACACCTGGCAGCTTGAAAGCAACCGCTTTGAAGTCGGAAACGAAACGGTTTTCTTTGTTCCTGCGGGAACGGCGATTGAAATGTTTCAGACCACGCTGCACCTTTCCCCCTGCCGCACGGACGACGAGGGATTTAAGGATATAGTAGTTCTGCCGAGGGGTACTAACACCCCGCTTGAGAGCAAGCCCGAGCCGAAAACGCTTGAGGATTTGCTGTTACTGCAGAAAAACAAATGGGTTATTGCCCACCCCCTGCGCGAGCCGCTTATGAAGCAGGGCGCGTACGCGGGGCTGATAGGCGAAAACAAAGAGTTAAAGTATTAATAATAAGGTAATATAATATGAAATTTGAAACCGCATACATTCCGATAGGCGTGCCGACCTTTCATCTGGAAAGCGCGCAAAAGGAATTTGAAAGCTCAATTGAAACTTTAAGAAAATTTGACAGCGATATTAAAGTACCCGAGGAAATGCTGCTGTCCATCGACAAGCTTAACGCATTTCTTGACGGCATTAACCCCGACCTTGTAATCGTGCAGAACATCACGTTTGCAAACGGCGCTTACATTACGGAGGTTTTGAGAAAGCTTCCCTGCCCCGTTGTGCTGTGGACCCTGCGCGAGCCCGTTATCGACGGCGGAAGACTGCGCCTTAACTCGCTTACGGGCGCGTACTCGGCGGCGAATATGCTCAGAAGCTTTGGCAGACCGTTTACCTACGTTTTCGGCTCTCCTAATGAGGAAAAGGTGCAGAAAACAATCGGCGCCGCAATAAACGCAGCAAGGCTGAAGCGCGCAATGCGTGAGCTTAATCTGCTGCAAATCGGGCATACCCCGCAGGGCTTCGGCTTCGGCAGAGCGCTTGACGCGGAAATGGCGGCTACCTTCGGCACAAACCTTATTTCCATTGAGGCAAGAGAGCTGATTGACAAGGCAAAGACCTTTACAGACGAAGACGCTGCCGATTACCTTGCGGACGCAAGGGACAAAATCAGAGCGCTTGACAGCGTCAAGGAAAAGAACGTGCTTGACTTTGCAAGGCTTTACAAGGCTTATGCCGAATACGTTAAAGCAAACGATATCGGCGCGCTTTCAAGCCGCTGCTGGCCCGATTTCTTCACTGCGTTCGGCACACCCGTCTGCGCAGTGCTTGCAATGCTTAACGACTTGGGCGTTGCCTCCGCCTGCGAGGCGGACACCTACGGCGCGCTGTCAATGTTTGCGTGTCAGTACCTGACGGGCAAGCCCGCTTTCTTCGGCGACCCCGTTTCAATGGATGAGAACGAAAACACAATTACCTTCTGGCACTGCGGCACGGCTGCCTGCTCCCTCGCAAGAGAGGACACGGGCGCTGAGGCAGGAGTGCACTGCAACAGAAAAATCGGTCCCACCCTTGAGTTTGGCTGCAAGGCAGAGCCGAGCGTAACCATATTCAGAATAGGCAAGGACGCCGAGGGCAAATTCCGCTTCTTTATTGCAGGCGGAGAGGCGCTTGACAAGCCTAAGCAGTTCCTTGGCACGTCAATCGTTATCAAAACCGACTGCAAAGCGGACAGCATTGTTTACAGCTCCGTTGAAGCAGGCTGGGAACCGCATTTTGCAGTTGCAATGGGAGACGTTTCGGCAGAGCTTGAGTGCCTTGCAAATATGCTTGGCATTGAATGTGATATATACTAATTTATAATTGAGGCAAGCAAGTTTAAATAATGCTAAGATTTTTAACGTTTATATTAGTTGTTGTATTATCAAACGTAATTCAGTGCATAACGGGCTTTGCGGGCACCGTTTTGGCAATGCCCTTTTCCGTTATGCTGGTTGGCTACAACGTTGCAAAGCCGACGCTTAATCTGCTTGGCGTAGTAACATCAATCGGCGTTTTAATCAGCGACTACAAGGCAATTAACAAAAAAGAATTTTTCAAAATAATAGCGGTAATGCTTGTGGGTATTGCGGGCGGAACGTTTATTACTCAGCATTTTGAGTTGAACCCTTCCCTGCTTTATAAGCTGCTGGGCTCGGTTGTTATTTTCTTTGCGATTTTTGATACATATCTTTTTGTCAGAAAGAAAACGGACAAGGAGCTTTCAGCCCCGATTGCGATGATACTGCTTATTTCCGCAGGGCTTGTGCACGGAATGTTTGTGTGCGGCGGTCCGCTGCTTGTTACCTACGCTTCCGCAAGGCTGAAGGACAGCAAGGAGTTCCGCGCAACGCTGTCTGCCGTATGGATTGTGCTGAATTCAATCATATTCTGCACGGACATTAAGGCGGGCTACATTAACGGGCGCTTCTTTATGGTATTCATAGTGCTGTTTTTGTTCCTCGTGCTGTCAATTCTTATCGGCAGGCTTGTAAGCAAAAGGATGAACCAGAAGGCGTTCCTGATAACAAGCTACGCGCTGATGTTCATCAGCGGAATATCGCTATTTTTGAAGTAAAGAGACGATTTTATGAAACAAACGGGTATCAATATAAAAAGCATAAAATCAAATAACGAAAGCGCGCTGCTTTACCTGCTTAACAGCGAAAAAGCGCTGAGCCGCAAGGAAATTGCCGCAAGGCTTGAGCTGACGCCCGCGGCGGTTACAAAAATCAGCAAGCGGCTGATTGACGAGGGCTACATTAAGGAAATCGGCGAGGCTGAAACCGAAGCGGCAAAAGCGGGCAGGCGTGAAATCCTGCTGACGCTTAACAGCGAGGAAAAGCTGATTTTAGGCATTAACGCAGAGGTGCAGGCAATTACCCTTTCAATTTCAGACGTGGGCGGCAGGCTGTTAAAGTTTAAAGCGCTGCCGTTTTGCGAAAACACAAAAGAGGTTATCCTTGCCGCAAAGGAATTTTTAATCGGCTTTGACAGGCGGGATAAAATCATCGGCATAGGCGTTTGCGTAATCGGCTCGCCTAATCAGGACGACTTCGGCGTGTGGAAGGACGAAAGGCTGGCGGAAAAGTTTGAAAAGGCGTTTTCCCTGCCCTGCGTTGTTGAAAACAACGTTAAGGCGTTTGCCCTCAGCGAGCTGATTTACGGCAACACAAAAAACGAAAGCTCGGTTTTATTCTTAAAATGGGGCTACGGTATCGGCTCCGCAATAGTTGCAAACGGCAAGGTTTTTTCAGGCGGGGACAGCTCCGTTACGGAAATCGGGCATTACATCGTTAACCCTGCAGGCAGGCGCTGCCGCTGTGGGCGTTACGGCTGCCTTGAAACCGTTGCGTCCGCCGAGGAAATCATTAAGGAAACGGGCGAAAAGCTGACCGTTGAACAGCTTGCCGCAAGTAATGACGAACGCATTGTTCACATCATTGACGAAAAAATTGACCTGCTTGCGCTTGCGCTTACAAATACGGCAACGATTTTAAACGCACAAAACATTGTGTTTTTCGGCGCAATGTTTTATAATAAAAGCATATCGGAAAAGCTTTCAAGGCAGTGCCTGCGCTACAACGGCAACTTAAAAAGCAGTATGCTTACCGTAAGCTCGCTTAACGAGCAGAGCGATTACATAGGCACAACTGCCGCAGCGGCGCAGAAATTCTTTTTTGAAAAGCAGTTCTAATATGAATTAAGGAGAGAAATTTATGGAAGAAAAAGCATTGACTCACGGCATAAAGCTTAAAGATAAAATCGGCTATGCCATGGGCGATATGGGCGGTCTTTTAACATTCTCGCTCATCGGCGCGTTTCAGAACAAGTTTTATACCGACGCACTCGGTATCAGCCCTGCAAAAATTGTTGTGCTGATTTTGGTTGCAAGAATCTGGGACGCAATTAACGACCCGCTCTGGGGCGCGTTTATTCAGTCAAGAAAGCCAAACCCCAAGGGTCAGTTCAGACCGTGGATTTTAGGATTTTCAATTCCGCTTGCAATTGCGGCGGCGCTGATGTTTTTAAAAATTCCGGGACTTTCGGAAACGAAATACCTCGTTTACGCTTACATTACCTACATCTTTTACGGTATGATGTATACCGCCGTAAACATTCCTTACGGCTCGCTGGCGTCCGTTGTTACAGATGATGAGCTTGAGCGCTCCTCGCTTTCAATGTGGCGTTCCATCGGCGCGGGCGTAGGCGGTCTGCCGGGCACCATTATTCTGCCGATGATTGTTTACACCGTTACGGGCGAATACGCAAACGGCACTAAAATTCAGGCGCTTAACGAAACAAAGCTGTTTTGGTGCGTGCTCATTCTTTCCGTTGTTTCCGTGCTGGTTTACTTCGGCCACTACAAGCTTACCAAGGAAAGAATTGCGCCGCAGAAGAAAAAGAAGGACGAAAACTACAACGCAATGGCTACGCTTAAAGCGCTTATGACAAACAGACCGTTTGTTATGCTCTGCCTTGCTTCGATGCTTCTTATTGCATTCCAGTTCTATTATCAGTCCACCTTTACATACCTGTTTACAGACTACTACGGCAAGCCAGGACTTTACGCAATGGTTTCCGTATGCACATATCTGCCGATGGCAATTTTCATCCCGATTATGAACAAGATGATTACCCGCTTCGGCAAAAAGGAGCTTTGCGCGGTTGGCATGCTGTTTGCAACGGTTGTCTGCACGGTGCTGTTCTTTATGAGAGGCACTGCCCTTGCGCACAACCCGTATTTCTTCCTCGGCTTAACCTTCTTCTCGGGTCTCGGGCAGACCTTCCTTGTGCTTGAGGTTTGGGCGCTTGTT
>CADBUK010000063.1 GCA_902797915.1 Oscillospiraceae bacterium | reverse complement strand
GAAAAAGGCATATCGTTGTAATCAAACGCAAGTTCATTACCGTCATAGCTGAACCTAAGCCCATTCACTGACGAGGACTGCGCAGTAACGGAAACCACGCCGTCAATGTACTCAACAAGGCAATCGTACGAGGACTCACCTATTGAAATATTTGCATTTTGAGAAAAATCTGAAACCGTAACTCTGTTTACTGCGGGGCTGCTGCTCTGCGCACAACCGTATAACAGAATGGCAAAACTAATTAAAAGAACAACACTTACGCTCTTTTTCAAAAAATCACTCTATTCAAATTCAATCATAAGCGCGCCTAAAAGCTCAAGCATATCGTCAACAGTCATACCGAGGGTGCTGATTTCCTTTGCGGTAATATCCCCGCACATACCATGGATATAAACCGCGCATTTTGCAGCGTCAAACGGAGAAATCCCCTGAGCAATAAACGAGGCAATCATACCCGTAAGCATATCGCCCGTGCCGCCCATAGCCATTCCCGCGTTTCCCGTAGTGTTAATAAAGACGTCTTTACCGTCTGTAATAACGGTATTTGCGCCTTTTAAAACAATAACAGCGTTGTGCTGCTTAGCAAAATCCTTTGCGCATTTAACGCGGTTTTGCTGAACGTAGGAAACGCTTTCGCCTATTAGCCTTGCCATTTCGCCGGGATGGGGCGTAAGGACAACGGGAGCCTTTGCAGCGCTCAATACATTTATATTCAGCACAATTGAGTTTATGCCGTCAGCGTCAATAACAACAGGCACCTCGGATTCCTTAATAACCTGATTGCAGATAACCTGTGTGTCGTCATTATTACCGATTCCGCAGCCGAGAGCAATGGAATCAGCCCACTTTATTTCCTCCATAATATGATTTAAAGCGCCCATTGAAAGCGTTTTGTCCTCATTCTCGCTCATAGGAGCAAAAAGCGGCTGAATAAGATGTGAAGTTAAAACAGGATAAATTGACTTGGGAAACAGGCATTTAAGCAGACCTACGCCCGTTTTTAAAGATGCTTTAGCGCAGATAACCGCCGCACCGGGCATATTATATGAACCGCATATATTGAGCTGATGGCCGTTCTGCCCCTTGTTAGAATTTACGTTACGCCTTGTAAAGCAAGCCTTTACCGCCTGTTTAGAAACCGTTTCGGTATAACCGTCCTTATAACAGTCCTCGGGTATGCCTATATTTACAACAAATGTTTTACCGCAGAAATCGTTTGCAGGCGGAGTTACGTGGCAGAACTTCAAGGTTGAAATCGCAATTGTAACGTCAGCCCTTACAGCGCAAACGGCAGTGCCGTAAGTGGCGTCCGTGCCGCTTGGTGTGTCCACGGCAACGACCTTTGCGCCGCTTGCGTTAATTGCCTTAATTACGGTTGAAAACGGCTCTTTAGCCTCGCCGTGAAAACCGATACCGAATATACAGTCCACAATTAAAGCTGCAGAATTCAAATCAGCCTCGGCAAACTCTGTTACGGGTACGCCCGCGTCCTGAGCCTCGTCAAAATACATAATAGGCTCTGCAATTGACGGATATTTATCAGCAAGAACGATCTGAGCGTCTGCACCGTATTCAAGCAGGATTTTTGCAATAACAAAGCCGTCGCCCGCATTTTTTCCGTTACCGCAAACAACGCAAACCTTTTGCCCCTTAATTTCATCGCCGAAGGTTTTGATAATGCGCTTTGCACACTGCTCTCCTGCGGTTTTCATAAGCTGAGCTTCGGTAAAGTATTTTTCAAAAGCAAGCTCCTCAACCTTTTTAATTTGCTTTGCAGTCAGAATTCTCATAACTTACTCCCATAAAATTACTACAGCAACGGCATAATCACCGTCGTGGCTGATTGAAATATCGGATTTTTCTACCCCGTTGATATATGGAGAGCCGTCCTTACTGTGCAGAATTTCAACCGTGTTAAGATTGTCGTTAATACCTGTGTTTTTCGCCTTAAAGTACGCTTCCTTTGCGGCAAAAAGACCCGCAAAGCTTTCGGCGTTTTTACAGTAATCACGTTCGCTTTGCGTATATACGTGCTCTAAAAAAGTCTTTGATTGTATGCTTTTTTCAACTCTTGAAATTCTGATAATATCCGTTCCTACGCTGAACATATATATCCCCATAATATTAAAAAAATTTAGTAACAGATTAATTATAAAATAAATTTGTTTGATTTGCAATATTTTATCTTTACACAATAAATAAAATGAGGTAAAATATATATAAAGTTATAATTCATCTTTAGTATAAATATACATTACCGAGGATGGTGTTTCCATGATAGGTAATGTAGAATCAAGATGTGTTGAAATCGGCAGATATATTGTTAACACAGGCTCAACCGTAAGGCAGGCTTCGGCAATTTTCGGCATCAGCAAATCTACCGTTCATATCGACGTAACCAAAAGGCTCTATTATGCTGACAGACAGCTTTTTGAGGACGTGCGCAGAGTGCTTGAAAACAATAAAGCACAGCGGCACATTAGGGGCGGTAATGCTACTAAAGAGAAATATAAGGCAATAAAGAATAAATAGACACAAAGGAAGTTTAAAATGACTATAGGATTTATCGGCTGCGGTAATATGGCAGGCGCAATTATAAAAGGTATTGTTAAATCAAACTGTATCAACGCAAGCGACATCTTTGCCTATGACAAGGACACTGCTAAAACAGAGGCTATGTCGGCAGAGCTCGGTATCAACATCTGCTCAGACGCTAATGAAATAATTGAAAAATCCGATTTTACCGTTCTTGCGGTAAAGCCCAACGTATTATCCGTCGTACTTGACGGCATTAACCTTAAAACCCAGGAAAAGCAAACCGTTTTAGTTTCAATTGCTGCAGGAAAAACCATTGAGTTTATCAGGAATTCCCTTTCACACAGCAATAAGATTATTCGCGTTATGCCTAACATTAACGCCATGGCGGGCGGCGCATGCTCTGCCTACTGTGCAAATAATTATGTAACCGATGATGAAAAGGCATTTATTGAAAAAATCTTTGGAGCAGTTGGCGAAATCTGTGAGATTTCCGAAAACTATTTCCCGTTGTTCGGCGTTGTTGCAGGCTGCTCCCCTGCTTTTGCCTATATGTTTATAGACGAAATTGCAAGGGCTGCCGTAAAAAACGGAATGCCCAAGGATATGGCTTTAAAATTCGCGGCTCAAACCGTTATGGGAAGCGCAAAGCTTGTGCTTGAAAGCGACAAACAACCCTATCAGCTTATTGATATGGTTTGCTCGCCCGGCGGCACAACAATAGAAGGCGTTCTTGCATTACAGGAAAAAGGCTTTGAAAACGCAGTTCATAAAGCAGTTCAGGCTGCATTTGAAAAGGATAAAAAATTATAAAGGAGAGTGTATGTATGAATTATGAAATCAGAGGCGGAAACTTCCCTGTTCTCATTTGCACGCTTGACCCGAACGAAACTATGATTAGTGAAGGCGGCGGAATGAGCTGGATGAGCCCGAATATGAAAATGGAAACCACGGGCGGCGGTCTCGGCAAAATGCTCGGCAGAATGGTTACCAAGGAAAGCATTTTCCAGAACCGTTATACTGCAGTAAACGGTCAGGGTATGATTGCGTTTGCAAGCAGTCTTCCAGGCGAAATTCTTGCTCTTGAAATCGGACCCGGTAAGGACTATGTTTGCCAGAAATCCGCATTCCTCGCTTCAACCGCAGGCGTTGAGCTTTCCACCTTCTTCCAGAAGAAGTTCGGCTCAGGTCTTTTCGGCGGCGAAGGCTTTATTATGCAGAAGCTTTCAGGCAACGGTGTCGGCTTCGTTGAAATCGACGGCTCTGCAATCAGGTACAACCTTCAGGCAGGCGAACAGCTTATTGTTGACACAGGACACGTTGTGCTTATGAGCTCAACCTGCTCAATGGAAGTTCAGACCGTTAAGGGCGTTAAAAACGTACTCTTCGGCGGCGAAGGCTTATTCAACACAGTTGTTACCGGCCCCGGCGAAGTTGTTCTTCAAACAATGCCTGTTCTGAAGCTTGCAGGCTCAATTCAGCCGTATATTGTAACTTCGGGTTCATAATCAAATATAAAAAAAACAAAGGCTCAGGATTTGCCCACCTGAGCCTTTAAATTTTAGTCAAACAATACTGTGCTGAAATATCTTTCTCCCGTATCGGGTAAAACAGTAACAACGGTCTTGCCCTTACCGAGACGTTTTGCAAGCCTGATTGCAGCAGCTACGTTTGAGCCGCTTGAGATACCGCACATAATACCCTCCTCGCTTGCAAGGCGTCGTGCGGTTTCAATTGCTTCCTTGTCAGATACAACGCAGATATTATCGTAAATCTTGGTATTAAGATTTTCGGGGATTAACCCGTCGCCTATACCCATTTGCAAATGAGTTCCGACAGCGCCGCCGCTGAGAATAGCGGCATCCTCGGGCTCAACCGCCCAGATTTCGATGGACGGAT
>CADBUK010000062.1 GCA_902797915.1 Oscillospiraceae bacterium | reverse complement strand
TAACAGTATTCCGAAGCTGATAATTGAAAAGAAGGAAAGCGCGGAAAGTCTTGGCGTTTTTTCGTCAGTTGCAATTCCTACGGTTATTATTACAACCTTTGCGGCAGGAATGCTTATTCCGATAGTTCCGAAACTTTCGGAATATTTCGACAGCAAAGACAACAAAAGAATTTTTAAAACCTTCGGAACGTGCGCGGCGGTTATCATACTAATCGGCGCTTTGGCGGCAGTCTTTTCCGCGCTGGTCGGAAGGCCGATATTTAAATTGCTTTTCGGCGAGGTTATTCTGCCGCATTTCATACTTCTTTATTATATGATAATTTCAAGCGTTCTTATTGCGCTGAACAGTATAATGTCAACGTTTTTAACGGCGGTCAGAAAACTGAAGCAGGAGTTTTTGTTTTCGTTAATGTCGTGCGTGTTGGTGTTGGTGCTGTCGTTATTGTTGATTGACGGGTACGGAATTTACGGTGCGGCGTATGCGATGATTATTACGCTTTTAATTCAGTTCGTTTTTGAAACGGCGTATGTTGTTATGGTTATTCAAAAAAACTGCAAAGAAAAAAACTGAAGGCTGACTCGTTTTGAGTCAGCCATCAGACTGTCGAAAAAGGGCATAACCGCGCAGGATTATTGATGTATGTTAATTAAAGCTCTTGTAGGGGCGGTTATTAACCGCCCGCCGTGCGAAGCGCCCTTAAAAACTCAATAAGAAACCGCCCGAGAACATCGAAATCTCGGGCGGTTTGCACTTTTCGTCTTTTGTTCGGGGGGCAGTACCTTTGTACAGCTCCTACTAGCAGAACACGAAATTCTGCCTCTTTTTCAAAAGTCTGCCTGCGTGTGTTACTAAATTTCAACGCCGTCGGCGGTTTTAACAAAGTGGATTGAAAATTCGCTTGCGTACTGAGGGTATACCTTTAAGTATTCCTCGCGCAGAGTTTTTGCAATCTGCTCTTTTTTTGCAGGGTCAATCAGCGCGATTGACGAGCCGTTAAAGCCCGCGCCGCTGAAGCGCCCGCCGTAAACGCCGTCCGTGCGCGTCATAATTTCATAAAGCGTCTGCAGCTCGGGGGAGCCCGTTTCCCAGTTATAAATCGAGGAATAGCCCGATTCAAACATAACCTTGCCGAATTCAACTATATCGCCTGCAGCCCACGCCTTTGCGCCGCGCTGAACACGCTCAAACTCACCGTAAAAATGCTCTGCTCTTCTGCGCCAGGCAGCAGGAATTCTGTCCTTATACTTATCAAAAACCTCGCGCGGAACGTCGCGCATATAGGAGTCCTTAAAGCTGCCGTAAGGAATGTCCGCAAACGCGCGCAGCGCGTAAGCCGCCGCCTTTGCCTCGTCAACGCGGGAGTTAAACGCGGTGTTTGCAAGCTTCCTTTCCTTGCCCGAGAAGATAACCGCAAACTCATAGGGCGGCATATTCTCGCTTGTGGGGATTAATTTATAGCTGTCGTCAAGCGTGTCAAGGAAAAGCAGGTGGTCTTTTTTTGAATAAACCTCGCAGCTCTGGTCCATTTTACCCACGTTCATTTCAAGGTAATCGTGCTCTGCGTAAAGCGCAAAATCAATGATTTCCGAACGGGTAAGCTTAATGTTATTAATAGTGCAGATTGTGCGGATATACGTAATCAGCACGGCTGCCGACGACGACAGACCGCCAACGGGCAGGCTGCCGTAAATGAAGCCTTTGAGCCCCTTGTCAATCCTGTGCTTCCTTTTAAGCGAAACGAACGCCGCCTTCGGAAAATCGCCCCAGTCAAACGCGCGCTGAGGCAGCTCGTAAACGGAAAAATCCGTTTTGCCCTCAAAGTTGCCGCTGTAAATTTCAACCTCGCCGTTATCGGTGGGCAGGAATTTGATTTCAACGCCCTGGTCAATCGCAAAGCCCGAAATCAAGCCGTGCTGGTAATCGCTGTGAGCGCCTACGGGCGCAATGCGGTACGGGCAGTAAACGGAAAGCGGCTCCTCGTCTGTATTAAACTGCTTTTTAAAAGCTGCGGTAACGTCCATAATATTCAATCCTTTCCTTTATAAAGAAAAAACTTCAAACTGATTTTAACACAAATTGTCGACAATATCAACACAAGAAAAATAATCCCTTTAGATTGACTTAATTTGACGAATAATATATAATAGTAAAGATAAAGATTTAGTTTTAAGTAACGCTTTAAAGGAAATCCGATATGGATAATATTAAGGTTTCGGTAATAATTCCCGTTTATAATTCGGAAAAATACCTTGAAAAATGTCTGGACACGGTTGTCGGGCAGACGCTTAAAGATATTGAGATTATCTGCGTTGACGACGGCTCCAAGGACAAATCGCTTGAAATTCTGAACCGTTACGCAAAGGCGGACGGCAGAATAAAAATCCTTACCCAGCAAAACGAATACGCGGGCGCAGCACGCAATAACGGAATGGCGCAGGCGCAGGGCAGGTATTTTGCTTTTTGGGATTCGGACGATTATTTTGAGCTTAACGCGCTTGAAATTCTTTATAAAAAGTGCGAGGCGGAGCAGGCGGATTTATGCCTCTGCGGCGCTTACACCTTTAACGACGGCAGCGATAAGATTACGATTGACGAAACGATTATCAAACGCCGCTTTTTGCCGAGGGAAAAGGTGTTCTCAATCGAAACGCACCCCGAGTATATTTTTAACATCGCGGCAAGGGCGCCGTGGAACAAGCTTGTAAGCGCGGATTTTATTCGCAGAAACGGTATTGAGTTTCAGAATTTGCGCAACGCTAACGACACTTATTTTTCCTTTATGTGTATGTATTACGCAAAGCGCATAACATACGTTACAGCGCCGCTTGTTTACTACCGCGTCAACAACAGCGAAAGCATTACGGGCAAGGCTACTACGGACCCGCTCTGCGGCTACAAGGCGTTTGCAAAAATTTATAACGAAATGCTTACAAACGGCATTTCCGACAAGGCGCTGCAAAGCTTTTACAGCAGGCTTTATAACGGGCTTGTGCGCACGGTGCTTATTTTGGGCGAGGACGGCTCAATGCACACGGCGTACAATAAAATCCGCGACGAGGGCTTCGATTATTTTGACATTAACGACAGCCGCCTGACCCCCGAATACTGCTACTTTAAGGGCGATTTGGAGGATATGCTGTTTATCCGCGACCATACGCTTGCGGAATTTCTTATGTATAAGTACCGCAAGGAAAACGCGGACAGGCTTTACTATAAAGCAAATGCGGAAAAAACTCTCAAAATCCGCCTTGCAAGGAAAATCAGCAGGCTGATTCCCGCGGATTCCGCGCTTTATGACAAGGCAAAGAAAATTTTGAAATTCAAATAATTCGTTTTTATAAAGAGGTAAAAGTTATGGGCAAAAAATATGATTATTTAATCGTAGGCAGCGGGCTTTTCGGCTCAATCTTTGCTTACGAGGCAAAAAAGCGCGGCAAGGAATGCCTTGTAATTGAGAAGCGCAATCACATCGGCGGCAATATTTATTGCGAAAACATCAACGGAATTAACGTGCACAAATACGGCGCGCACATTTTCCACACAAGCAATAAAGCCGTTTGGGATTACATCAATCAGTTTGCGGAGTTCAATAATTACATTAATTCCCCGGTTGCTATCTATAAGGACGAGCTTTACAACCTGCCGTTCAATATGAACACCTTCTCAAAAATGTGGGGCATTAAAACTCCCGCGGAGGCAAAGGAAATCATCGAGGCGCAGAAGGCGGAGTATAACATTGAAAACCCGCAGAATTTAGAGGAGCAGGCGCTTTCGTTAATCGGCAAGGACGTTTATGAAAAGCTGATTAAGGGCTACACGGAAAAGCAGTGGGGCAGAAGCTGTACGGAGCTGCCCGCGTTCATTATCCGCCGCCTGCCCGTAAGATACACTTATGACAACAACTATTTTAACGACCGCTACCAAGGTATTCCCATCGGCGGCTATACAAAGATTATTGAAAAAATGCTTGACGGCGTTGACGTGCTGCTTGAAACCTCGTTTGAGGATTACAAGGCGGCAAACGATATTTCGGGTATGAAGATTGTTTACACGGGCAATGTTGACGAGTATTTCGGCTACAAGTACGGCGCGCTGCAGTACCGCACCGTCCGCTTTGAAACGGAGATTATGGAGGACTGCGATAATTATCAGGGCAACGCCGTTGTTAATTACACGGAGCGCGAGGTGCCTTACACCCGTATTATCGAGCACAAGCATTTTGAGTTCGGTCAGGGCAAGGGCACAATTATTTCAAAGGAATATTCGTCAGAGTGGAGCGTAGGCATTGAGCCCTATTACCCGATTAATAACGACGAAAATAACGCCCTTTATCAGAAATACGAGGCGCTTGCAAATGCAGAGCCGAACGTAATCTTCGGCGGCAGACTCGGCAAGTACAAGTATTACGATATGGATAAGGTTATCGAAGCTGCGTTAGCGGCTGTAGATGAAGAATTTGCATAAGCGTAATCAGTCGTAATGAATAATGAAAAATGAAGAATGAAAAATTGTGGGCGGCACATCCGCACCTGATTTATAAATGGGTGAGTGCGGAGCCCTCCCGAAATTATTCATTATTCACTATTCACTTTTCATTTAAACCAGAGGCAAAGGAGTTATAAATATGCCCAAAGTTTCTATTATAGTGCCAACATATAATGTTGAGCAGTATCTTGTTGAATGTATGGAGAGCATAACCCATCAAACCCTTGAGGATATTGAGGTTATCGTTATTAACGACGGTTCTACCGACGGCTCTCTTGAAATATTAAAGCAGTATGCCGCAAAGGACAGCCGTATTACAATCGTTGACAAGGAAAACGGCGGCTACGGTATCGGTATGAACATCGGTCTTGACAAGGCTACGGGCGAATACATCGGCATTGTTGAGCCCGACGATTTCGTGCCCGTTAATATGTTCGGCGATTTGTATAATATCGCGGTTGAGAATAATCTTGACTGGGTAAAGGCGGATTTCTTCCGCTTTGAGCGTGCTACAAACGGCGATATGTTCCTTGCGTACAACCATCTGGACAGGAAGAATTTATACTACAATCAGGTGTTTGACCCGAGCCATACGCCCGAGGCAATCCGCTTTATTATGAACACCTGGTGCGGAATTTACAAGCGCGATTTCATTGAAAAATGGCATATCCGCCACAACGAAACCCCCGGTGCTTCCTTCCAGGACACAGGCTTCTGGTTCCAGACCTTTGCCTTTGCGGAGAGGGGTATGATTATTGACAAGCCCTACTATATGAACAGGCGCGATAATCCTAACAGCTCCGTTAAAAATATGCAGAAGATTTACTGCATTAATGTTGAGTTTGACCATATTAAAGATATTCTTATGCAGTACCCTGAAACCTGGGAAAGATTTAAGGGCTACTACACCTTAAAGCGTTTCCACAGCTGCGTTGCAACCCTGCGCAGAATTTCAAACGAGTTCAAGCAGGATTATGTTCAGCGCTTCTCAAAGGAAATGAAGCGTGCGCGCGACCTCGGCGAGCTTGACGAGGAGCTTATGACCCCCGGCGAGCGTGACAATCTGCACCTGCTTATTAACCAGCCGAACGTATATTACAAGGTTAAGGCGCTTCCGATGAACCTCGGCAGCTCAAACTTTAACAACAACTTTAAGCAGGCAAAGGAGGAGCTTGATAAAATCAAGCGCTCCCGCGATTACAAGGTCGGCAAGGCGGTTATGAAAATACCGAACAAGTTTATCCGCCTGCTTAAAAGGATTTATAAGAAAATAAATTCCAAGAGAAAAGGAAATGAGAACAAGAATGGCTGATATTAAGGTTTCCGTTATAATTCCCGTTTACAATGTTGAAAAATATTTAAGGCAGTGCCTGCAGTCCGTTGCCGACCAAACCTTAAAGGATATTGAGGTTATCTGCGTTGACGACGGCTCAACGGACAGCTCGCTTGAAATCTGCAGGGAGTTTGAACAGAAGGACAGCAGGTTTGTTGCCGTAACCCAGCAGAACGGCGGCGCAGGCGCGGCAAGAAACAACGGGCTTCGTCGCGCGCAGGGCAAGTACCTTTCCTTCCTTGATTCCGACGATTTCTTTGACGAGCATATGCTTGAGGAAGCGTATAATAAGGCAGAGGAAACCGCTGCGGATTTTGTGGTTTTCGGCTCTGACCAGTACTGGGAGGACGAAAATACATATAAGCAAATCAGCTGGACTCTGCGTTATGCGGAGCTGCCGCCTTACCAGCCGTTCAGCCACAGGGCTATGACGGACAACATCTTTAAGGTGTTCGTAGGCTGGGCGTGGGACAAGCTTTATAATCGTCAGTGGGTGCTCGACAATAACCTTTGGTTTCAGGAGCAACGCACAAGCAACGATATGCTCTTCGTTTTCAGCGCAATTGCAATTGCAAAGCGCATTGCTTATGTTGAGCAGGGCAAAATCCTTGCTCATCAGCGCAGGGACGCAGAGGGCAGCCTTTCCAAAACCCGTGAAAAATCCTGGGACTGCTTCTACAACGCGCTTATTGCTCTGCGCGACAGGTTGCAGCAGGAGGGCATTTATAACGAGCTTGAAAAGGATTACATCAATTACGCCCTGCATTTCGGGCTCTGGAATATCCGCACAATTGCACACCCAACCTATGAAAAGCTTTACGATAAGCTTAAAAACGAGTGGTGGGCAGAGCTTGGCGTTGCCGATAAACCCCGCGAGTATTTCTACAACAAAAAGGAATAC
>CADBUK010000061.1 GCA_902797915.1 Oscillospiraceae bacterium | reverse complement strand
TCCCGAATTTGAAAACTGGGCTATGGATGAAAGCAGACGCTACGGCGACGTTGAGATTGTTAAGAGCGATTACGGTTATCATATTATGTATTTCATCTTCAGCGGTAAGCAGTATATGTTCAATGCGCAGCAGGATTGCGCGAAGGCTGCTGAGGACGAAACACTTGCAGGTATCAGCGTTAAAGAAAAAGCGGGCTTTAAAAAGACAAAGGTTGCTTCTCCGAGCGATACTGCCGTTGCAAGCGTAAACACGGCGCAGTAACAAATTAGCCCAACGCTAAATAAATTTATATTTTCACTTGTATTATTGTTTTGTTTAGTGTAAAATAATTTGGTAAAATTTTGTTGTTATATAAAGGAAGTAAGAAAATGGCAAAGAAAGATTTAAACGAGGATGTTCTCTCAGGCGCATCAATTTCCGATGGCGGAAAGGAAAAGGCTGAGAAAAAATCTAATAAGGCTAAAAGCAAGAAAAGCAAAAAGGGGCTTTCAAAGAATACCGTTAAAGGTATAAAATCTGCAGTTGCATGCGTTGTAATTGTTGCACTTCTTGTTGCTTATGTCGGTACAGGTACTGTCCGCAAGGGCTTTATTCATTCAACGCTGCAGTGGACAACGGGTATTACCGCCGTTTCAATTACAAATGACGACGGCGAAAAGATAAGAATTCCTGTTTCAACCTTTAACTATTATTTTGCAATGCTCTATAATAATATGAGGTCTCAGCAGTCAACTTATCAGCAGTACGGTCTTGATTTAGCAGACGCTAAGATGGACGCTGATTTTGATAAACCGCTCTCAAGCCAGACCACTACTAACGACAATGATGAAACTGTTACATGGCTTGAGTATATGTATGAGGAAACTCTTGAGTCAATCAAGGATACCTACACCTATTATAACGAAGCTGTTAAGGCTAACGGCGGCGAAGACCCTGAAATTACCGAGGAACAGCAGACAGAGCTTGACGATACCATCAGTCAGTATAAGGAATCTGCTAACGGCTACGGCTACACCGTTTCCGCTTACTTCGTTCAGGCGTTCGGTAAGGGCGTAACCGAAAAGGTATTCCGCCGTGAAGCAATTCGCTCATATATTGCACAGAATTATAAGAACGAGCTTTCGGAAAGCTATTCTTCAACCGATTATACGGCGGAGGAATATGATTCTTATAAAGCAGAGCATACCTCAGAGCTTGAAACCGTAAGCCTCAGAATTTTTGAGGCTGCAAGCGAGGACGAGGCAAAGGAATTCTACAGCGCTCTCAAGGCTGACGGTTCTAACTTTACCGACCTTTGCGTACAGTACGCTTCAACTGATTTTTATAAGCAGTACTACACTGACGCAAGCGCTTCTACAAAACTTTATGCTACAAGAAGCTCTCTTCAGAACGGCGGTTATGCAATCGTAACAGGCACAACTGATGATAACGGCGCCAGCGTAAACGAAGGTCTTGACTGGATTTTCAGCACTGACCGTTCCGCAGGCGACAGCTATCAGCTTTCAACCTCGGTTGTATATATGCTTGCTCCCGTTGAGCTTTCGGATGTTGAAACCGTAAACGTTCGCCATATTCTTATTGCCCCCGAAACAGATGATGAAAACACTGCGGCAACCGACGCGTCTGCAGAGCAGTGGGCAGCGGCTCTTGAAAAGGCACAGAGCATCCTTGATGAATTCAAGGCAGAAGGCGGCACGGAAGAGGATTTTGCCGCGCTCGCTTCACAGAATTCAACTGATACAGGTTCAAGCACTAACGGCGGTCTTTACGAGAATGTAGTGCCCGGTCAGATGGTTGACACCTTTAACAACTGGTGCTTTGAGGATGGCAGAAATGCAGGCGATACAGCAATTGTTCAGACTCAGTACGGCTATCAGATTATGTGCTTTGCAGGTCAGACGGGTATGCCCGTATGGCAGTACACTGCACAGCAGGCTCTTGCAGCTAATGATAGTTCTGCAAACGCCGATAAGCTGAAGGATTCTTATGATATCAGCTTCAACTGGTTTGGCAAGTGCTATATTGAAAAGGACACTGATATTGACCATTAATCGTTAAAAAAAGAGGGTTGCAAAGCAGCCCTCTTTTGTTGTATATTTAATGTATGATTTTAAGAAAGGAGCGTGCTTATGCCTGAACAGAATGACGTTGAAAGGCTCAGAGAACAGGTTTCAAAGCTTATGGCTGCGCTTGAGGATGCGTCGTTTGAGTGCCAGAGGCTTGAGATTGTTAATGCTAATCTTGACTTCCGTCTTAAAGAAGCCGAACGCGAACTCAACAGTAATATTGCCGCGCTCCAGAGACTTGAAGAGGAAAACGAAAGACTAAGAAATAAAGAATAATACAGGTATATTATGGAATATGTATTAAATACAAATCAGTTAAGAGAATATGCGCCGAAGCTGAAAGCGGGGGACAGGGTTGTCCTTTCAGGCAGGGTTTACACCTCGCGCGACGCCGCGCATAAAAGAATTGTTGCCGCGCTTGAAAGCGGGCAGCCTTTACCGTATGATTTAAAAGACGCTTCTATCTATTATGCGGGTCCGACCCCTGCGCCCGAAGGTCTTGCCGTCGGCGCCTGCGGTCCCACAACGTCAAGCAGAATGGACGTTTTCGCTCCGCTGCTGCTTGATAAG
>CADBUK010000060.1 GCA_902797915.1 Oscillospiraceae bacterium | reverse complement strand
TCAGAGTGATGAATACTTTTATGCAAAAGCGTGGAAAAACAACACCTTTGTTTATGCTGCCTGCAAATTAAATGATAAAGCAGATCTTCTTCAAATATTGAAGGAAATGGAATTTTACAGTTAATCAAAATAAAAACGCTCCTGATTTCAGGAGCGTTACTTTAATTATTTAAGTTTTTCAACCAGTAATCTGGAAACCTTGTAAACATCGCCGCAGCCGAGAGTTATTACCATATCTCCCGCCTCACAATGCTCGGCAAGGTAATCCGCAATATCGTCAAGCTTGTCAATCTGAATACAGCCGGGGATTGTGTCAGACAAATCAGTAGCCTTAATGCCGATTGTGTTAATCTCGCGGCTGCCCATAATTTCTGAAACTATGCACTTATCAGCAATCTGAAGCACCCTTGCAAAATCATCAAGCAGAGTAGCGGTTCTGCTGTAAGTGAAGGGCTGATGAACTGCCCAAACACGTTTGAAGCCCATTTTCATAGCAGCGTTAAGGGTAACCTCAATCTCCTTAGGATGATGGGCGTAATCGTCAACGATTGTAATGCCTTTGAATTCGCCCTTGCGTTCAAAGCGTCTGCCTGCTCCGCCGAATTCCTTTAAGCCCTCGCAGATTTTATCAACATCTGCGCCGCTGAGATAGCAGGCAATAAATGCCGCAAGCGAGTTCAAAACATTGTGCTCTCCGGGAACGGTAAGGTAAATATGCGCAATAAATTCGTTACAGTGATAAATGTCGTATTCAATATGAAAGCCGCCGGGGATATATATGTTTTTAGCAATCCACTCGTTTTCGGGCTTTGTGCCGAAGGATACAAGCTGCTTGCCCTCAATGCCTTTGAGCATATCAACGGTGTTTTCATCATCGCCGTTATAAATAATAATGCGCGTTGTTTTGTCGCAGAATTCGCGGAAGCTCTTTTTGATGTTGTTAAGGTTGCCGAAGAAATCAAGGTGGTCCTCGTCAATGTTAAGTACAACCGCTACGTCGGCATTCATTTTTAAAAATGTGTTGTTGAATTCGCAGGATTCACATACAAAGTTCTGGGTTTTGCCGTACCTGCCGTAAGCGTTGATTACGGGCAGCTTGCCGCCGATTACTGCGCTTGGGTCAAGCCCTGCTTTTAAAAGCGCTTGCGTGGTCATTGAGGTTGCAGTTGTTTTGCCGTGAGTGCCGCAAATGCCTATGCAGTTTGTAAACAGCCTGCTGAGTGCGCCGAGAACCTCCGCACGCTCAAAGCAGGGGAAGTTGGCTTTTGCGTATTTAAGCTCCTCGTTGCCTTTAAGAATTGCGTTTGTGTAAACAACAAGCTCAACATCGTCGCTTATGTTTTCCTTAACCTGACCGAGATAAACCTTTGCGCCTTCCTTTTCAATCTTGCGGAAGGTTTCGGTGTCGTTATTATCAGAGCCCGAAATTCTGTAACCGAGTGAAAGCAGAATTTCTGCAATCGGGCACATACCCGCGCCGCCTATGCCTATAAAATGTATATTTTTAACCTCTTTTAACAGTTCGTCTATATTTTTCAAGAGAAAAGTCCTCCGATGTTCAAATCATTTCTATATATTATACATCTTTTTTACTAAAAAATAAACACTAAAGTTAATTAACATCAAAATTTTTTCAGCATATATTGTTTTTGGGTGAATTATTATGCTTCCTGATAAGTTTTATATGCCTTATACGGACGATAAAAGAATGAATTATGCTTCTGATTATCTTGTAAACAGGGGATTTACAGCCGCCGAAAATGCTGATGAGGCAGACTTTATAGTCCTGCCCGTTCCCACAAAGCAGTATATGCTTGATGAATACCGCGGAAAGCTCTGCTTTCATGGCGGAGGTATTTGCGCAAACGGCTTTGATTATTTGAAAAATGAAGCGTATTTACTTAAAAATGCTTATCTTACCGCAGAGGGCGCAATTGCTTGTCTGGAGGAGAATACACTCTATTCATTATTAAATCTTAATTATCTGATTATCGGTTACGGAAGAATCGGAAAAGCGTTTCACAGCCTTTTAGCGCCGTACAGCTCAAGCATTACTGTCTGTTCAAGAAGTAAAAGCTCGGCTGTTACGGAGGAGTTCAACGGCGCGTCTCACATTTCTCTTGAAGAACTGAAAAATAAAAGCGGCTATGATATTGTAATCAATACCGTTCCGCACATTGTTCTTACAAAGCCTGAGCTCGAAGCGCTTAAACCGTCTTGCGTAATTCTTGATTTAGCCTCTTTTCCGGGCGGAGTTGATAACCTTGTTGCAAACAGCCTTGGAATAACTGTTTTAAACGGCAGGGGAATGCCGTCAAGGTTTACGGTCAAAACCGCGGGAGAATTGATAGGAGAGGCTGTAATAGATATTATTGAGGAGGAATTTGCTTGAAAATTGGCTTTGCGCTGACAGGCTCCTTCTGCACCTTTTCAAAGGCAATTGACGCCGTTCAGGGTCTGGTGGATGACGGCTTTGAGGTTTTTCCCATAATGAGCGAAACATCGTATAATACAGACACCCGCTTCGGAACTGCAGAGTTTTTCCGCGGTGAGCTTAAAAGAATTACAGGCAACGATATTATTCATAGAATTGAACAGGCAGAGCCTATCGGACCTAAAAAACTGTTTGATATTTTGTGTATCGTTCCCTGTACGGGCAACACGCTTGCAAAGCTTGCAAACGGTATTGCGGACACCTCCGTAACGATGGCGGCTAAAAGCCATTTAAGAAACAGCAGACCAGTTATAATCGGCGTTTCAACTAATGACGCGCTTGGCGGCGCGGCAAAAAATATAGGCTCGCTTATGAATTATAAAAACTATTATTTTGTGCCTTTCGGTATGGATGACTGCGAGAATAAAACAAAATCAATGGTTTGTGATTTCAATCAGGTTTCTGAAACCGTTAAAAAGGTTGCGGCAGGGCAGGAAATATTAAAGAAAATCTTTTAAAATTATGTTGACATTTCCTCTTAATTTGATATAGTTATTTTATAATACTTAATTAAAGTGTTAAATCGGGTTACAAAGAGGAAGTGCATAATTGGAAAAAATCATCGATTTAAGGAATATTACCGTAAAGTATGGGGACAATGTCGTCCTTGATAAACTGAATTTAGCTATTAATGAAAAAGAGTTTATAACGCTGTTAGGCCCTTCCGGCTGCGGCAAAACAACAACTCTTCGCTGTATTGCGGGCTTTATTGAGCCTGACGAGGGCGAGGTGGTGTTTGAGGGTAAAGTAATTAACGAAATCCCGCCGCATAAAAGGAAGGTTAATACTATCTTTCAGCGCTATGCTCTTTTTTCTCATTTAAACGTGTTTGAAAACGTTGCCTTCGGCCCTGAAATTCAGAAGATGGACAAGGCTGAAATCCGCAAAACAGTTGCCGAAATGCTTGAGCTTGTTAACCTCAAGGGCTTTGAGAAAAGAACAATCAGCAGTCTTTCGGGCGGTCAGCAGCAGCGTGTGGCAATTGCAAGAGCGCTTGCAAACAAGCCCCATGTGCTGCTTCTTGATGAGCCTTTGGGCGCGCTTGATTTAAAGCTTCGCAAGGATATGCAAAAGGAATTAAAAGCAATCCAAAAGCGTCTCGGCATTACGTTTATCTACGTTACTCACGACCAGGAGGAAGCCCTTTCAATGAGCGACCGCGTCGTTGTAATGGATAAGGGCGTAATCCAGCAAATCGGTACGCCTGAGGACATATATAACGAGCCTGTTAACGCTTTTGTTGCCGACTTTATCGGCGAATCAAACATTGTTGACGCTACGATGATTAAGGATTATTCCGTAAAATTCGGCGGCGTTACCTTCGACTGTCTCGATAAGGGCTTTGAGCCTAATGAACAGGTTGAGGTTGTAGTTCGCCCCGAGGACATTGAAATCCGTCCTGTCGGTTCTAAGGATTCACTTACAGGCGTGGTTTCCGACGTCGTTTTCAAGGGCGTTTTCTTTGAAATATTTGTTAATGTAAATGGGTTTATCTGGCTTGTTCAGACAACGGATTACCACAAGGTCGGCGAAACCGTTGGTATGTTTATTGACGCTGATTCAATCCACGTTATGAAGCGCAGCGAGTACAGCGGCGAATTCGGCGATTATTCCTTCTTCTCCGATGAGTTTGACCATATTAACGACGCGGATTATGACTGGGAGGCGGAAAATGAAGAATAGCCTTTCAAGAAAGATAGTTGATAAGCCCTATCTTCTCTGGGCTGCTTTGTTTATTGTTGCTCCGCTGATTATGGTTGTTTACTATACCTTTACTAATTCCGCGGGCGCTTTTACTTGGGATAACGTTACCGTAATTCCAAAATACACATCAGTTATCCTGCTATCAATAATTTACGGCGTTGTGGCAACCGTAATCTGTCTGGTTATCGGTTATCCGTTTGCGTATTTTATATCTAAACTTAATACAAACTCTCAGGCAATGATGGTGCTGCTCGTTATGCTTCCTATGTGGATGAATTTTCTTATCCGCACATATTCCTGGATGACCATTCTGGGAGACTCCGGCGTAATTAATTCCATACTTACGGCGGTAGGTCTGCTTAAAGAGGTTGACGGCGAGCTTGTGCCGCTTCATATGCTCAATACACCGGGTGCGGTAATGCTCGGTATGGTTTATAATTTCCTGCCGTATATGATTTTGCCGATTTACTCCGTTCTTACCAAGATGGACGATTCGTTAATCGAAGCTGCTCAGGACTTGGGCTCAGGCAAGGCGCAGATTATAAGAAAAGTAATTATGCCGCTCTCACTTCCCGGTGTTTTAAGCGGTATTACTATGGTTTTCGTACCCTGCGTTTCCACCTTCTACATTACGCAAAAGCTCGGCGGCGGTCAGGTAGTGCTTATAGGCGATATTATTGAAACCCAGTTCCAGCAGGCAAATAATTATAACTTAGGCGCAAGTCTGTCGCTTATTCTTATGGTTTTAATCCTTGCCTGCCTTGGTATAATGAACTATCTCGGCGCTGATGATGAAACGGAAGGAGGGCTTGTTATATGAATAACAAAAAGCTTTCCGTCCTCGCAAAGCTGTATATTGCTTTAATCATCTTTTTCCTTTATGCACCGATTGTTGTAATGGCGCTGTTTTCCTTCAACTCAACGCCAAGCACCTATATTTTCAGCGAGTTTTCAACTAAATGGTGGACGGAAATGTTTCGCAATTCCGCTGCAATGCAGGCGCTTAAAAGCACAATTCTGCTTGCAGTTGTCAGCGCAATTATTTCAACCGTTTTGGGAACGCTTGCCGCTGTAGGAATCTATAATTACACAAATAAGCGCCTTAAAAGCGTTGTAATGTCTGTTACAAATATTCCGATGATGAATCCCGAAATTGTAACGGGTATCTCAATGATGCTGCTGTTTGTGTTTTCCGCTCATTTGCTTAATAAGGCTAATGCGCTTAATTTCTGGTCGCTGCTTATTGCCCACGTAACCTTTTGCCTGCCTTATGTTATCTTACACGTGTTACCTAAGCTCAGGCAGTTTGATATCAATATCTATGAGGCTGCTGTTGATTTGGGCTGTAAGCCTTTAGCGGCGTTTTTCAAAGTGGTTATGCCCAACATAACAAGCGGCATTATTACGGGGCTTGTAATGAGCTTTACGCTCTCGCTTGATGATTTCATTATTTCGTATTTCACAAGCGGTCCAAGCTTCCAGACCTTGCCGATTTACATTTTTTCTCTGACAAAAAAACGAGTTAAGCCGGATATGTATGCGCTTTCAACGCTTATCTTTGCAGTAATTCTTGTGCTGTTAATCCTGCTTAACATTGCCCAGCTCAGAGCACAGAAGGGTAAGAGTGAGAAGAAATGAAAAAATTAAAGCAAATACTTGTATTTATTTTTTGTTTTGCCTTTGTTTTATGTGGCTTTTCGGTTACTGCAACTGCTGAGGATGAATACTTTTCTGACGAGCAGATAGAGTATTATAAAAATCTCGGTCTGCAGGGAACAACCGTTAACGTTTATAACTGGGGCGATTATATTTCTGACGGCTCCGAAGGCTCAATGGATGTTGTCTCCGAGTTTGAACGCTTAACAGGCGCAAGGGTTAACTATACAAACTTTGATTCTAATGAAAATATGTACTCAAAGCTTGTTGGCGGCGGCGTATCTTATGACGTAATAACACCGTCTGATTATATGATTCAGCGTCTGATTGATGAAAATCTTTTGCTTCCTATTGACTGGGATAACGTGCCCAACGCGGAACTTGTTGCCGATGAGTACAAAAACCTGTTTTTTGACCCCGAACAGCTTTATTCTCTCTGCTTTAACACTTGCTCCACCGTTTTGATTTATAACACAAGGCTTGTTAACGAGGAGGTTACAAGCTGGGACGTTCTGTGGGATGAGCAGTATCGTGATAAGGTGCTTATGTTCAATAACTCACGCGACGCTTTTGCTATTGCACAGGCTGTTCTCGGTCAGGATTTCAATACCACAAGCGAGGCTGACTGGATTGAAGCCGCGGAGCTTCTTGCAAAGCAAAAGGACGCCGTAAACCCCGTTTACGTTATGGATGAGGTTTTTAACCTCATGGAAAGCGGGGAATACGCCTTTGCAACTTATTATGGCGGCGATTACGAGCTGATGGTTGAAAACAACGAGGACCTTGATTTCTGTTTCCCCGAGGAGGGCGTTAATATATTCTATGACGCCTTTTGTATTCCTACCTGCTCTCAGAATAAGGCAGGGGCAGAGGCGTTTATAAACTTTATGCACGAGCCTGAGGTTGCGTTTGAAAATACAGAGTATATCTATTACGGTTGCCCAAATATTACCGTTATGGAAAATGAGGAAAGCTCCGTTTACGGCAGCGAAGCCGTTTACCCCGAGAAACTTCCTAACCCTCAGTATTTTGAAAACCTGCCGCAGAATATACTCGATTTGCAGGCAACGCTTTGGACCTCCGTTAAAAGCGGCAGCCTTTCGGCAGAAAGTAAAAATAAGGATAAACGAATATACATTGAATTTTCCGTGCTTGTGGGAGTTGCAGCGGTTTGCGTTTGCGCAAAACTGATTTCCAATAAGCGTAAAGGAAAATTTGAGGATTTATCGGATTTATATGGAAACTAATTTTAAATGTGCCGTCTTTGATTTAGACGGCACTCTTATTAATACAATTGATGATTTGGCAAATGCCTGCAACATTCTGCTTAAACGAAGCGGCGTTGAGCCACGCTGGACGATGGAGGATTATAAACGCTTTGTCGGCAACGGCGCAAGGCTGCTTGTTAAAAGGGCGTTTGGTAATAAACTAAGCGAGGAACAGCTTGACGAACAGTACGAGCTTTTTAAACCGCTGTATAACGAAATTAAGCTTGATAACGCCTTTACCTATGACGGCATAAAAGAGGTCGTGTCCGCTTTAAAATCACAGGGCGTTAAGCTTGCTGTTTGTACAAATAAGCCTGATTTGGCGGCGGTCGGAATGGTTACCGCATTTTTCGGAGAGGGCGTTTTTGACGTTATACAGGGCGCT
>CADBUK010000059.1 GCA_902797915.1 Oscillospiraceae bacterium | reverse complement strand
TGGTTTATAAAAAGACAAACGAGTTGTTTTCGCTTAATCTTGCTAAGGACAGCGGGGAAGACAGTCTTATTCTTTGTGAAGGATATATGGACGTAATCTCTATGTATCAAGCAGGGTTTAAAAACGCAGTCGCGGGCTGCGGTACTGCACTTACAAACGAACAGGTTAAGCTGATAAGCAGATATACAAAGGAAGTTATCCTTGCTTACGACGCGGATGAAGCTGGACGTAAAGCCGTTGACAAGGCGCTCGTACTGTTTAAGAATTCCGATTTAAAAGTCAGAGTTCCCGTTCTGAAATACGGAAAAGACCCCGATGAAATTATCAAAAACGTCGGCGTAGACGCTTTCAGAGGAATGCTTGAAGGCGCAACAAACGAAATCGAATTTGAGATAATTAAGCTGCGAAGCAGATATAATTTAAACACAACTCAGGGCAAAATTGATTTTATTAATGAAATAATTAAAGTCCTTGCCGACACAACACCCGTTGAGCAGGATTTGTACCTTTCAAGAATTTCCGAGGAGCTCGGCGTTGAAAAGCGTAACATTAAAACGCAGCTAGACGATTATGTACGCAAAACTGCCAGGTCTAAAAGGCGCTCGGAATATAATTCTATTGTCAATGAAAGCATAAGACAGAATTCAAGGCTCGGATTTAACAACGAAAGCTCCTCGTTAAAAATTAAAGCAGAGGACAGGCTTATATATTTATTGATTAAATATCCCGATTGCCACAGGCTGCTTGACGGATTTGACAGCTCTCAGCTAACCGAGGGATTTGTGCAAAAGGTTTATTCACTGCTTTGCAGGAATATTGAAAACTCTGTAGATAATGATTTGATGAGCTTTTCCGCTGATTTATCAGGCGATGAAATGGGAAGACTTTCAGGCATTATCGCAAGGGGACAGCCAAGCAAGGAGCCTAAGGCAGAGTTCAGAGATTGCTTAAAAGTTATAAATAACGAGCATAATAAGAAAAAGTCATCCGTTAATAATATAAGCGATGACGAATTCAGAAAAATGTTTGAAAATAAGTGATAAGGATTTGAAACCGGAGGAGATTAAATATGGACAAGATTAATTTAACGCCAACTCAGCAGGTGTCTGAGGAAAAGAAAAACAACGCTTTTAAAAAGCTTGTTGAAAAGGGCAAGGCGGTCGGCCATTTAACCGCACAGGAGATTGACAATTTAATCGTTGAGCTTGATATGGACGTGGACGAGCTTGAAAAGCTTAACGATATGCTTGAAAGCGCTAACGTAAGCATTGTTGACGACTTTTCTGCAGAAGCGCTTGACGGAATAACTCTTGAGGTTGATTTGCCTAAAGAAACCGACGCGGCAGACACGGTTGCCACTAACGACAACGCCGCTATGGACGACCCCGTTAAAGTTTACCTTAAAGAAATCGGACGTGTTCCGCTTCTTACCGCTGAGGAAGAAATCGAATACGCTATGCGTATATCCGAAAACGACCCCGTTGCAAAGCAGAGACTTGCTGAAGCAAACCTGCGCCTTGTAGTAAGTATTGCTAAAAGGTACGTAGGCAGGGGTATGCAGTTCCTTGATTTAATTCAGGAAGGAAATATGGGTCTTATTAAAGCGGTTGATAAATTTGATTACACCAAGGGTTTCAAGTTTTCAACCTACGCTACCTGGTGGATTAGACAGGCAATTACACGTGCTATTGCCGACCAGGCAAGAACAATCCGAATTCCCGTTCACATGGTTGAAACCATCAATAAGGTTAAAAAGGCAAACAGCCAACTGCTTCACCAGAACGGCAAGGAGCCTACGCCAGAGGAAATTGCTGAATTTCTTGATATGCCCGCAGATAAGGTAAGGGAAATTCTTCGTGTTGCGCAGGAGCCCGTTTCTCTTGAAACTCCTATCGGCGAGGAGGAGGATTCACATCTCGGCGATTTTATTCCCGATGATGACGCACTCGCACCCGCTGACGCCGCTTCTATGAGCCTTCTTAAAGAACAGCTTGCAGAGGTGCTTAAAACCCTCACTCCGCGTGAGGAAAAGGTGCTTTCACTTCGTTTCGGCCTTGAGGACGGTAATCCTAAAACGCTTGAGGAAGTCGGCAAAGAATTCAACGTAACCCGTGAGCGTATCCGCCAGATTGAAGCCAAGGCTCTCAGAAAGCTGCGCCATCCGAGCAGAAGTAAAAAGTTAAAGGACTTCTTAGACTGATGATTACTAACGAACAGATACAAAGAATTAACGAGCTTGCCCGTAAATCAAAGGCAGAAGGATTAACCGAAGCTGAAAAGGAGGAGCAGGCAAAGCTGCGCAGGCTTTATATTGACAGTTTCAAGGAAAGCCTTGTCGGTCAGCTTGAAAACACCTATATTGTTGACGAAAAAGGAAATAAAAGAAAAGTTCAAAGGAAAGATAAATGCGAAAATTAATTATTATTGAGGGGCTTGACGGAAGCGGTAAATCTACGCAAATTGCCTTGCTTGAAAAATATCTTGGCGATAAAGGCATTGCTTATAAAAAGATAAAGCTTCCCGATTACGATAATCCCTCAAGCACGCTTGTTAAAATGTACCTTGGAGGAGAATTCGGTAAATCCGCAACGGACGTCAACGCTTATGCCGCGGGCGCTTTTTATGCGGTTGACCGTTACGCTTCATTTCATCTCGGCTGGAAATCCGACTATGAAAGCGGTAAACTGATTATCGCAGACCGCTATGCAACGTCAAACTCCATATATCAGATGGAAAAAATCCCCAAAGAAAACTGGGATGAATACCTTGAATGGAGCGCTGATTTTGAGTACGAAAAGCTTGGAATTCCAAAGCCTGACGCAGTTATTTATCTTGATATGCCCATTGAAATTTCGCAAAAGCTGATGACTGCAAGGTACAGCGGCGACGAAAACAAAAAGGACGTTCACGAGGTAAATGTGGATTTCCTTAAAAAGTGCAGAGAATCCGCA
>CADBUK010000058.1 GCA_902797915.1 Oscillospiraceae bacterium | reverse complement strand
GCGCCTCCCTCGGCGTATTCGTTTCGGCGCTTGTTATTCAGTATTTAATATAAAAAAAGAAACCTTCAAACGAAGGTTTCTTTTTTTGTGTGCGCTCAAAATTTACGCTTTTAAATCGTTAATGTATCTGCACGCTGCAAGGGCGGCGATTGTGCCGTCCGCCGCGGCGGTGGTTACCTGACGGATAAACTTACTGCGGCAGTCGCCCGCAACAAAAACGCCCTTCGTTTGGGTGGTGCACTGCTCGTCCGAATCAAAATAGCCGAAGCTGTTTAAATCCGCAAGCTCCTTAAACGGCTCGTTTTCGGGAATAAGACCGATTGCAACAAACAGACCGTCGCACGCAATTTCCTTAACACTGCCGTTTTCATTAATCTCAACGCCCGCAAACTCGCCTCCGTTTGTAAGAAGGCGGGTAATTTTTACGCCCGTGTGTTTTTCAACGTTATCCCTTGAAAACAGCACCTGCTGCAGCCTTTCCTCGCCCGTAAACTCAGGCAAATCCTGAAGCATAATTACCTTGGAGCATTTGTCGGAAAGCAGGATTGCCTCCTGCAAAGCGGAGTTGCCGCCGCCCGCAACGCAGACAACCTTGTTTGTATAAAAATCGCCGTCGCAAACCGCGCAGAAGGATATGCCCTCGCCGACGAGTTCATCCTCGCCCTCAAGCCCGAGCATACGGTGCTTAACGCCCGTTGCGATGATAACGGCATACGCCTCATAAGCGCCGCCCTCCTCGGTTTTTACAACCTTGATTTCGCCCTTATCCTCAATGGCGGTTACGGTTTCAATCTCAATATCCGCGCCCTGCTCCATAATCTGCGAAAACATTTTGTCAGCCAGCTCGTTGCCGCTGATGGTTACCGAACCCGGAAAGTTTTCCACCTTCGGCGAATTTGTAATCTGCCCGCCGAAGCCGGCCTTTTCAATAACAAGGGCGTGCTTGCCGTTACGCTGTGCATAAAGCGCCGCAGTCATACCCGCAGGGCCGCCGCCCACTACAATAATATCGTACATCTTTTTCTCCTGTAAAAAATGGGAAGGGGCAAGCCCCTCCCCGTTTTGTTTTTTATCAAATTATTTATTCATCAGCCAGCCCTTGATGTCCGAAACGCCGCGGAACTTTTCAAAAGAATCGCCGTTCGGGATAATCAGAGTCGGTGCCTGCTTAATGCCGTACTGAGCAACAAGCTCTGCGTTTTCATCGGCGTTGAGCGCCGTATACTGAACGCCAGCCTTGTCAAGAAGCGCAGCGGCAGCCTTGCAGTTAGGGCAGGTTGCGGTCTTGAACAGGATTGCGCCGCCTGCTTCAGCTGCGGGAGCATCAGCAGTGGTGTTAACCTCAACAGCGGGTGCGTCATCAACAGGGGCAGGGTTCGGACCCGTGTGTGTTAAATGAGAACGTCCGATGTTGTAAACCTTTCTGTCCTTATATTCCTGAGCCTTACCGTCGTTCCAGTTCTGGATAGGTCTGTAATAGCCTGTGATACGGCTGTTAACCTCGGTCTTCTGACCGCAGATGGGGCAGGTAAACTGCTCGCCCGTGAGGTAGCCGTGGTCCTTACATACGGAATATGTGGGGCTCATTGTGTAATAAGGCAGCTTGTAGTTTTCCGCAATCTTGCGAACAAGATTTGCTGCAGCCTTCCAGTCAGGCAACTTTTCGCCGAGGAAAGCGTGGAAAACCGTGCCCGAGGTGTAAAGGGTCTGTAAATCATCCTGAATATCAAGCGCTGAGAAAATATCCTCAGTGTAGCCAACAGGAAGATGTGACGAGTTGGTGTAATAAGGAGTACCGTTCATATTTGCGGTAATGATGTCCGGGAAATCCTCCTTATCGTGCTTAGCAAAGCGGTAAGTTGTTGACTCGGCAGGAGTAGCCTCAAGGTTGTAGAGATCGCCGTATTCCTCCTGATAATCGGAAAGACGCTCGCGCATATGGTTGAGAACGTCCCTTGCAAAGCGCTGGGTTTTCGGGTCGGTTAAATCTGCTTTAAGCCAGTTTGCGTTAAGGCCAACCTCGTTCATACCGATAAGACCGATTGTTGAGAAATGGTTTGCAAAGGTGCCGAGGTATCTTTTGGTGTAAGGATAAAGTCCCTGGTCAAGAAGGGTTGTAATAACGGTTCTCTTAACCTTTAAGCTACGTGCGGCAATATCCATAAGATGGTCAAGCCTTGCATAGAAATCAGCCTCATCCTTTGCCTGATAAGCAATTCTGGGAAGGTTAATTGTAACAACGCCGATTGAGCCTGTTGATTCGCCCGAGCCGAAGAAGCCGCCTGACTTTTTGCGAAGCTCACGAAGGTCAAGACGAAGACGGCAGCACATTGAACGAACGTCGCTGGGCTCCATATCGGAGTTAATGTAGTTTGAGAAATAAGGTGTGCCGTACTTAGCGGTCATCTCAAAGAGAAGCTTGTTGTTCTCGGTTTCGCTCCAGTCAAAATCACGGGTAATTGAATAGGTCGGGATAGGATACTGGAAGCCGCGGCCGTTAGCGTCGCCCTCAATCATAATTTCGATGAAGGCTTTGTTGACCATATCCATTTCCTTCTGGCATTCGCCGTAAGTGAAATCCATTTCCTTGCCGCCGATGATTGCAGGCAGGTTTTTAAGGTCGTTAGGAACGGTCCAGTCAAGAGTAATATTTGAGAAAGGAGCCTGAGTACCCCAGCGGCTCGGTGTGTTTACGCCGTAAACGAAGCTCTGGATGCACTGCTTAACCTCTTTCTGTGAAAGGTTATCAACCTTAACAAAGGGAGCAAGATAAGTATCAAACGAGGAGAATGCCTGAGCGCCTGCCCATTCATTCTGCATAATGCCGAGGAAGTTTACCATCTGGTTGCAGAGGGTTGAAAGGTGATTTGCAG
>CADBUK010000057.1 GCA_902797915.1 Oscillospiraceae bacterium | reverse complement strand
CTTCTTGACATAGCTAAACCCCCTTGATGTTTATTCTACATCAAGGGGGCTCTTTTTTCTATTGTCCATTTTTTACGGACTTGTTCATAAAACCGTTCCGCTTTTTTATTATTCTCAAAACACTTATTTATTACAGTCTTTGTATCAGAAGATTATCCGAAAAAGTCTGCAATTTCGCCGTGGAGTAAATCGGGAATTTTAATTCCCTGCGGGCAATGAGTTGCGCATTTGCCGCACTTTACGCAAGCAGAGGCATTATTTTCTTTCGGTATTGCAAGGTACCTTGCGGCGCTTTCGTCAATGCTGATGTTGCCGTTTTTATAGTCGTTATACGCGGCAAAAATGGTGGATATGCGAACCTGCCTGGGACAGTCTGCGCAATAATCGCAGCCCGTGCAGGGTATAACGTTTTTCTTATTAATTATAGCCGCTGCGTTGAAGCAAAGGCGCATTTCGGAATCGCTCAGGGGCTTAAAGTCGGTCAGAGTGGAGATATTATCCTCCATCTGTTCAAGTGAATTCATACCGCTGAGGATTGTTACAACGTTTGGCAAGGAAGCAACAAAGCGGATTGCCCAGCTTGCAATTGAGGCGTTCGGCTTTGCCGCCTTGAACATTGCCTCTGCCTCCTTGGGAACCTCGGCAAGCTTCCCTCCCCTTACGGGCTCCATAACAATAACGGGTATGCCCGCTTCGGTAAGAATTTCATACTGCTCCTTAGCCCGTTGATTTTGCCAGTCAAGGTAGTTTAACTGAATCTGCGCAAAATCCCATTCGTGCGCAGCAACAATTCTCTTTAAATCATCAATTGTGCCGTGAAAGGAAAAGCCGATATGCCTGATTTTACCTTCAGCCTGCTTTTTCTTTAAGAAATCATAAGCGCCGTATTTTTCGCATTTATCAAAGCCGCCGCCGTCAAGCGCGTGAAGAAGATAGTTATCAAAATAATCTGCGCCCGTTCTTTCAAGCTGATTATTAAAAATCTTTTCCATATCGCTTTTTTTAAGGCACATCCAAATCGGAAGCTTATCAACAAGGAAGTAACTGTCCCTCGGGTACTTTTTTAACGCGGTGCCTATAAACTTTTCGCTCTTGCCTGCGTGGTACATATACGCGGTGTCAAAATAGTTGATGCCGTGCTCAATTGCGTAATCAACAAGCTTCTGACCTTCCTCATAATCAATCATCGGGTTAGCTTCCCTTTTGATTTTTGTTTTTACGGGTAGCCTCATTGTGCCTAAACCGAGCCTTGAAAGCTCGGTTTCTTTATATGTCTTTTTATCAATCATAAATCTGTCCCCTAAAGTAGTATTAGTCCTTGCTCCAGGTTACGCCCTGCGGCGTATCTTTAAGCGTAATTCCCATAGCCTTTAAGTCGTCGCGGATTTTATCGGCAGTTGCCCAGTCCTTATTCTTGCGTGCCTCTTGCCTCTGCTCAATAAGCGCTTCAATGTCCGCGTCAAGCGTGTTTTCTTTGCGGTTATAAAGAATGCCCAGAACGCCGCAAAGCTCGTCAAAAACGGCAGCAGCGTGCTCACAAACAGCCTTTGAAACAGGCTTATCAAGTACTTTTGTATTTATGTCTTTAGTTAAGTCGAAAATTGCGGCAATGCCGTCGGCGGTATTAAGGTCGTCGTCCATCGCCGTAATGAATTGCTCGCGGCGTGAATCAAAGAGCTTGATTAACTCGTCGTCGCCGTCAGCGTTATCAGCAGGGGCATTTTTAATTGCAAAGTCAAGGCTGTCTCGGCAGGTGTAAAGCCTTTCAAGCGCAGACTTGCACTGCTCAATAATATAAAGACTGTAGTTAATCGGAGAACGGTAATGAGAGGAAATCAGGAAATATCTGATAACCTCATAACCGTAAACGTTTGCGATTTCACGAACGGTTTTAAAGTTACCGAGTGATTTACTCATCTTTACGTTATCAACGTTAATATAGCCGTTGTGCATCCAGTACTTTGCAAACGGCGCGTCGTTTGCACATTCGCTCTGAGCGATTTCGTTTTCGTGGTGCGGGAAAATTAAATCCTGACCGCCGCAGTGAATATCAATTGTTTTGCCGAGATACTTTCTGTTCATAGCCGAGCATTCAATATGCCAGCCGGGTCTGCCCTTACCCCAGGGAGAATCCCAGTAGGGCTCGCCCTCCTTTGCGCCCTTCCAGAGTGCGAAATCAAGCGGGTTTTCCTTAATATCGCCAACTGCGATACGGGCTCCGCTGACTAAATCCTCAATCGGCTGATGTGAAAGCTTGCCGTATTCCTTTGATTTAAGCGTACGGAAATAAACATCGCCGTCAACAGCGTAGGCGTAGCCCTTCTCAACGAGCGTCTGAATAATATCAATAATTTCGTCAATATTCTCCGTTGCCTTGGGATGAACGGTTGCGTCCTTGAAATTCAGACCGTGAGCGTCAGTCCAGAATTCCTCAATATATTTCTTGGAAATCTCGTCAAAGGTTGTGCCTTCCTCGTTTGCTCTGTTAATAATCTTATCGTCAATATCGGTAAAATTCTGCACAAATTTAACATTGTAGCCCCTGTATTCAAGGTAACGGCGCAGAATGTCAAAAACGCAGAGCGGTCTTGCATTACCGATATGAATATAATTATATACAGTAGGTCCGCAAGCGTAGATTTTTACTTCGTTTTTATCAATCGGAACAAATTCCTCTTTGTTCCTTGACATTGTGTTAAATACCTTCATAATTCGCTCCTTTATTTCTTTTCTATTTCCGCAAGCTTTCTTTCAAGCTCTTCAATTCTTGTAAGGTTATCCTTGATTGCGTTAAGCAGCGGGTTCGGAATATGGATTTGGTCTAAATCGTCAACGCGTTCGCCGTCAATTCTTACTACCGTTCCCGGTACGCCTACAACTGTGCAGTTAGGCTCAACGTCCTTAACAACTACGGCGCCTGCGGCAACCTTTGCGTTTTTGCCCACAGTAATCGGACCGAGCACCTTTGCGCCCGCTCCAATCATTACGCCGTTTTCAATAGTGGGATGGCGCTTTCCTAAATCCTTGCCCGTACCGCCGAGGGTTACACCCTGATAAATCATAACGTCATCGCCGATTTCGGTAGTTTCGCCGATAACAATGCCGTGCCCGTGGTCAATGCACACGCGCTTGCCGATTTTTGCGGCGGGATGAATTTCAATTCCTGTTTTATGAGCGCAGCGCTGGCTGATTGCTCTTGCGATAAACGGCATATTATGCCTTAAAAACCAGTTTGCCTTTTTGTGAGCCCGAAGCGCCTTGAAACCGGGATATAAAAGCACAATTTCAATCGGGCTTCTTGCGGCAGGGTCATGCTCCATAAAGCTTTTGATTGACTCTTTATAATCGTTAAACATACAAACTCTCCAAAAACAAAAGCCTCTGATACGCCCAAAATAAAGGGCATATACAGAGGCAATAATTATATACTGCGGTTCCACTCTTGTTTATACTCAATCGAAAACCGATTTCGGCAGATAACGATGCCAACCGCTGCGGAATACTTAATTCCTCCGCAGGCTCAGGAGTGCATTTGGGCAATAGCTTATTGCGTGCTTTCACCAACCGCACGCTCTCTGAAATAAGGGGTACTGCTTACTTCTCTCCGTCAACGCTTTATCTATTTACTTACATTATATACAAAAATAATAATTTTGCAAGAATTATTTTGTTTTTATAAGGTGCCAGCCATCCTTAGTGTAAACAATACCGCTGAGCATTGTAATAATTCCCACAATCCAGAACGCTATCGCACAGTAAATGTTAAACCACGCGGTATCGCTGTTAATTTCAAGACCGAATTCGCTGAGGGCAAGGAATAAGAACGCCGCAATAGTTGTCAGCATCTGAAGCAGGGTTTTAGCCTTGCCGAAGCCGTTTGCGGCAATAACCTCTCCCTCTGCGGCTGCAGCCATTCTGATACCTGCAACAAGAAATTCTCTGATAAGCATAATCATTATTACTAAATCTGTATGCCAGCCGAAATCAATTAATACTATGTATGCGGCAAATACAAGCGCCTTGTCAGCAAGCGGGTCCATAAGCTTGCCGAAATCGGTAACTAATCCGCGTTTTCTGGCAATTACGCCATCCGCCTTATCGCTAAGGCAGGCAATTACGTACACGATTAACGTTGCAAGCCAGTGATAAGGAAAATTAATCAGCGCGCAGGCAAGTAACGCCGGTACGCAAAAAAATCTGAAAACCGTAATTTTATTAGGTAAATTCATAGTGTGCTCCGTATATCAAACTAATTCTCCGATTAAATCATATCCGTTGTAATCGGTTATTCTGACGTCGTAAAAACTGCCGATTTCTAATTGTTCATCGGTTTCAATTATTATTTCGCAGTCGATTTCAGGCGAATAAAAATAGCTTCTGCCGATATATCCGTCCGTGCAGGGCTCGCTTATAATTGTTTTATAAACCTTGCCGAATCTCTTTTTGTTCAAAGCCTCGGTTATGGAAAACTGAATATCGGTTATAATCTCGGCTCTTTTTGCCTTTACGTCCTCATCAATCTGATTTTTCATTTCTGCGGCGGGAGTTCCCTCTTCTGCCGAAAAAGCAAAGCAGCCCATATTATCAAATTTCATTTCCTTAACAAAGCCGCAAAGCTCCTCAAACTGCTCCTCCGTTTCGCCCGGGAAGCCAACAAGAAAGGTCGTTCTTATTGCAAGCTCGGGAATACGGCTTCGCATTTTGTTTATGAGTTCTTTCAGCTCTTCGTAGGAGCCGCTTCTGTTCATAGCTTTAAGAATATCCTTATTGCAGTGCTGAAGCGGAATATCTATGTATTTGCAAATCTTTTCCTCGGTTGCTATTACGTCGATAAGCTCATCTGTAACCTTATCGGGATAGCAGTAATAAAGCCTTATCCATTCAAGCCCGTCAATTTTACAAAGCTCTTTCAAAAGCGAGGGTAATTTATATTCATTATAAAGCTTAATTCCGTATTTTGTTGTGTCCTGCGCAATCAGGATAAGCTCTTTAACTCCCGAGTTAACAAGCTGTCTTGCTTCGTCAAGAATGCTTTCCATTGTTCGCTCCCTGTACTCGCCTCTTATCAAGGGGATTGCGCAGTAGGAGCATTTGTTATCGCAACCGTCGGAAAGCTTTAAATACGCCCAGTGTGAAGGTGTTGAAACAAGTCTTTCTTCATTCAGGGGAAGATAGCACTTGTTAGGGAAAATGCTTGTTGTAATGCCGCACAGAGCCTTTTGGCAAATCTTAACGATGTCGTTATTAGCGCCTATTCCCGCAACTGCGTCAACCTCGGGAATTTCTTTAATAATTTCATCCTGATAACGCTCTGCAAGGCAGCCCGTAACAACTATTGCTGAAATCAAGCCCGCTTTTTTATACTCGGCAACCTCAAGAATTTCATTAATTGATTCCTGCTTTGCAATATCAATAAAGCCGCAGGTGTTTACAATTACAACATCTGCGTCCTCAATTAAATCAACCTCTTCAAATCCGGCGCTGACAAGCTTTTGAATAAGAATTTCGCAGTCAACCTGATTTTTAGGGCAGCCGAGAGATATATAGCTTACCTTATATTTGTTCATCTTCAATCCTTTTAAATGCTTCTTTAATCTCTGAATAGGAAAAACCCCTGCGCATTAAAGCGGCAATTACTTTATCCTTACCGTCCTCTGCCTTGAGCTTTGAAATATAGAGCTTATTTATGATTTTGATTATGCTTTCAGCAGAATCAACCTCGTTTTCCTCAATGATTTCGGAAATAATTCGGGCGTCAATTCCTTTTTTAAACAGCTCTTGTTTAACCTGATAAACCGAATAGCTTTTATTTTTGAAAAGATGCTCAGCATAATTTCGGGCAAATTCTTCGTCGTCAAGATAACCGAGTTCAATATATTTTTCAATCGCCATATCAGCCGACTTTGCGTCAACCGTGCGAAGCAGCTTTTCTTTAAGCTCCTTAACGGAATGTGAGCGCCTTGAAAGCAAATCTGCACATTTATTAAACGCTTTTCGGTAATTGATTTTTATAAAAAGGGCTTCCCACTCGTCATCGTCAACATCGGTTCCGTCGGGAATATAGTTTTCAGCCCAGAAGTCAACGTCGGTTGTAACCCTGTATTCATCATCAAGCAGGAGGTGGATTTTCCGCCCCCTGCCCTTTTGTGATTTTAATATCATTAATTTATATTAGTCCTCGTCGTCCTCAACAGCAATGTCAAGCTTTGCCCTTGCGGCAGCTCTTGTCTGTTTTACAGTATCCTCGGCTGGTGCTGCAGGCGCGGGCGATGCTTCAATTTCAGCTCTCGGTGCAGCTTTGCCGTTAAATCTGTGGCTTGCGTCAAGCTCCTTCATTTTATCCTTAATCTGCTCCTCGATTTTTGCAGCAAATTCAGGATTGCTGTGTACAAGCTCCTTAACCTTATCTCTGCCCTGACCGAGTCTTTCATCTCCGTACGAGAACCATGAGCCGCTCTTTTTAATAATACCGAGCTCAACAGCCATATCGACAATTTCGCCCTCTTTGCTGATACCTGTTCCGTACATAATGTCAAACTCAGCGGTTTTAAACGGAGGAGCAACCTTGTTTTTAACAATCTTTGCCCTTGTTCTGTTTCCTACAAACTCGGTAGAAGATGTTTTTAAGGTTTCAACACGCCTTACGTCAATACGCATTGATGAATAGAATTTAAGTGCGCGTCCGCCCGTTGTAACCTCGGGGTTACCGTACATAACGCCAACCTTTTCACGAAGCTGGTTAATAAAGATAATAAGACAGTTGCTCTTATTAATTGCGCCTGTAAGCTTTCTGAGCGCCTGACTCATAAGCCTTGCGTGAAGACCAACGTGAGAATCGCCCATTTCGCCGTCAATTTCTGACTTAGGTACAAGCGCTGCAACAGAGTCAACAACGATAATATCAATTGCGCCTGAACGAACAAGCTGTTCGGTAATTTCAAGCGCCTGCTCGCCGTAATCAGGCTGAGCAACAAGCAGTGAATCAATATCAACTCCGAGATTTGCGGCATAAACAGGGTCAAGCGCATGCTCTGCGTCAACAAAAGCAGCCTCTCCGCCTGCTTTCTGACACTCTGCAATGCAGTGAAGTGCAAGCGTAGTTTTACCTGAGGACTCAGGTCCGTAAATCTCAACAATTCTGCCCTTCGGAAGTCCGCCGATACCCGTAGCCAAATCAAGCGTGAGCGAGCCTGTTGAAATAGCTTCAACGTTAAGATGGTTGTTTTCGCCAAGGCGCATAACCGCACCAGCGCCGAATTGCTTTTCAATTTGTTTTAAAGCATTTTCAAGAGCAGTTTGCTTTTCGCTAACTGCAGATTTCTTTTCTGCTGCCATAGTAGCCTCCTAAATATATACTTTAATTTACATAATAATTATAATAAATATGATAAATAAAATCAACCAAAAGTACAAAAATTGACACAAACTTTATATTATTAAAAATATTATGAAAAAATGCTTGCATTTTGCGAAATTATATGTTAATATTTATCCGTTCTAAATTTACAAGGAGGTGTTCGCTAATGGCAAAATGTGAATGCTGCGGAAAAGAAATGAGCTTTGGCATTAAAGTTTCTCACTCGCACAGACGCTCAAACAGAACTTGGAAACCTAATGTTAAAAAGGTAAAGGCTATTGTTAACGGCTCTCCTAAAAGAGTTTATGTTTGCACAAGATGCCTTCGTTCAGGTAAAATCGAAAGAGCATAATTACAGAAACCGTCTTTTTAAAGACGGTTTTATTTTTTGCATTTTAAAAAGGAGGCTGAATTATTCAGTCTCCTTTTTCTTGAACGATATTTTGTTTTCGTTATGGTTAATAAGCTTCTTTATGTTTTCCCTGTGCGCAATAAACACGATTGCAGTAAATATCAGGGAAACCGCGGCGAAAGCCAAATCGGTGAAAAATATGTAAATAAGTATAGGATAAAGAGCTGCCATTATCAAAGAGCCGAGGCTTACATATTTTGTAACCGCAACTACTATTATAAAGACGGCAAGCAAAATCAACGCAATGCGCCAGTCAATCATAAACACCATACCGCCGCTTGTTGCAACACCCTTTCCGCCTTTAAACCTGAAAAATACAGGAAAGATATGCCCTATTACACAGAATAAGCCTGAAAAGCATTTTACATACATTTCAGCAGGATACGGTTGAGCTTCATTAATTATTCCGAGTTTTTTGCAAATAAAAACCGAAATCAGTATTGCAACGGCAACCTTTGCCATATCGCCGATAATTGTCAGCGCAGCCAGGCCCTTGCCGTAATTCCTGAGCATATTTGTTGTGCCTGCGTTGCCGCTTCCTTTTTCTCTTACGTCCTCGCCCTTTGCCTTAGACAGAATAACTCCGAAGTTAAGGCTGCCGAGGAGATATGAAAATAGTGAAATCAGAAAGAATATTAAGAATTTCATTTCTTTTTGCCTTCTCCCCTCTCCCTGATAATAAATCTTATGGGAGTACCGTCAAGCCCGAAGATAGCCCTAATCTGATTTTCAAGGTATCTCTGATAGGAAAAATGAAAAAGCTCTGCATTATTAACAAAGAAAACGAATGTGGGCGGACGGGTTGACGCCTGCGTCATATAGTATATTTTAAGCCTTTTGCCCTTGTCCGTAGGCGGTTGAACCCTTGCCGTAGCGTCAGCAAGCACTTCGTTCAATCTGCCCGTGGAAATTCGCATTGAGTTCTGAGAATGAACGTATGCAATCATTTCAAACAGCCTGTCAATCCTCTGACCCGTCTTTGCGGATATAAACATAAACGGAGCAAAACTCATAAATGAAAAATCAACGGCTAATTTATCACGAAACTCCTTCATTGTGTTCGTGTCTTTTTCAATTGCGTCCCATTTATTAACGGCAATAATACACGCCTTGCCCTGTTCAAGAGCAATACCCGCAACCTTTGAGTCCTGCTCTGTAAAGCCCTCCTGCGCGTCAATCATAATTACGCAAACGTTAGCGCGCTCAACAGCCATTCTTGCGCGGATAATGCTGAATTTTTCTATGGCGTCATTTATTTTGCTTTTGCGTCTGATACCCGCTGTATCGATGAAGTTAAACTTGCCGTACTGATTTTCAATCAGCGTGTCGGTAGAATCCCTTGTAGTTCCCGCAATATCGGAAACGATTGCCCTTTCCTCGCCGCTGATTTTGTTAATCAGCGATGATTTGCCGACATTTGGTTTACCGATAACGGCAACGTTGATAATCTCGTCTTCCTCCTCTTCCTCGTCAAAAGCGGGAAGATTTTTTATTACCTCGTCAAGCAAATCGCCTGTTCCGTGGCCGTGTACCGAGGAAACTGCGATAGGGTCTCCGAGACCGAGATTATAGAATTCGTAGAATTCAGGCTCAGGAGCGCCGATACTGTCACATTTATTTACGCACAGAATAATGGGCTTTCCGCTTTTCTGAAGCATGGAGGCTACCTCTGTGTCCGCAGCAAGTATGCCGCAGGTTAAGTCCGTAACAAATATTATAACGTCAGCGGTTTCAATAGCTATTTCAGCCTGAGCACGCATCTGCTTTAAAATAACGTCGTTTGAATACGGCTCAATACCGCCTGTATCAACAAGTAAAAACCTGTTGTTAAGCCATTCGCATTCGCCGTAAATTCTGTCCCTCGTAACGCCCGGGGTATCGTCAACAATAGAAATACGAGTGCCGATTAACTTATTAAATAGTGTTGATTTGCCGACATTTGGTCTGCCGACTATTGCCACAACGGGTTTGCTCATATCAACACCTCCCGAAAAATGAATAATTCTGCTTTATAGCAAGAAAGACGGACATAATATGCCCGTCTGAAAGTCCGAATAAGATTTAAAATTAATCTTCTGTTGCAACGACTTCCTTGCCGTTATAGTAACCGCAGCTCTTGCAAACTCTGTGAGGTACAGTGTAAGCTGAGCAATTCGGGCACTTAACGAGTGTCGGAGCGTCTAATTTCCAAACGCTTGAACGTCTCTTGTTCTTTCTTGTAGTAGATGTTCTTCTTGCCGGTACTGCCATTTTAATAGCCTCCTTTATCAATCAATGAATAATTTACTCTTCATCAAGCAGCTCAAGAAGCGCCGCCATACGCGGGTCAACCTCTTTTTTACAGCCGCATTCGCCGAGATTTAAGTTCTTGCCGCAGCGGAAACATAAGCCCTTACAGTCCTCGCTGCAAAGAATTTTGCTTGGCAAAAACAACTGAACTTCTTCTCTGATAAGCTCATCGAGGTCAAGCACGGCGTCATGAACAACGATATAGTTTTCAAAGTCATCATCGTCATTAGCAAGCTCAGAAACGATGATTTTGTTAATTGAGAAGCTCATATCTCTGTTTACCTGTTCGGCACATCTGTCGCAAAAGCCGCAGAATTTAAAGGAAATATCTGCCTCAAGGTAAACAACATTTGCTTTGCCGAATACCCTGCCCTTTACCTTTGCGCCGTCCTTAACAGGATAATAAGTGCCGTAAGATAAATCGTCAAGATTTAAAGTGTAATCAACTGAAAGCGATTTTTCAACCCCGTTTAAGAGATTAGTAATATCAATTTTCATATAATACACCTCAATTACTTTGCTTTAGTATTATATATATAAGAAAGAATTTTGTCAATAGAAAATTATTAAAAAAAGGCGCGGATACCCGCGCCTTAAATGATTTTGTTATTAATATTCTTCGCAATAATCGAATACCTCTACGGGTAAATCCTCTTTATCGCAGCTGATTGTGAAGTAGAAATCAACATCTGTAGCCTCAGAAAGCTCTGAAAGCATATCAAAAAACTGAGGAAGCTTTGCATATTCTCTGCCCACAATTTTAAATGTAGCGTCAACAAGAACGTCTGTTACATCGTAGTTGCCGGCACAAATTCCGGAAAGAAAGCCGTAAAAAGCTTTATGACCGTTAATATTATAAGTTTCAGTTTCAAGAAGCCTTGCTTTTGATGAAATATCATAAGTGAGCTTTGGCTCTTTTTCTACACATACAACATTGCCGTCTGAGCTTTCAACGCAGGAGTTAACAAGATCAATTAATCTCTTTGTTTTACCTGAGCCTTTATTTCCGATAATAAGTTTAATCATTTATGAATCCTCCGTAAGGTTTATTTGCAATTATATATTAGCATATACCGAGTTCTTTTTCAAGTTTTTCTTTTTCACTTTCGTAACCTGGTTTTCCGAGAAGCGCAAACATATTCTTTTTATAGCTTTCTACACCGGGCTGGTTAAACGGATTAACGCCGAGAATATAGCCTGAAACAGCGCACGCCTTCTCAAAGAAATAAATCATATAACCAAGGTTTGCCGCTGCAATATTATCGCTTTCAAGGATGAAATTAGCCACTCCGCCCTCGGTATGAGCAAGCAGTGTGCCCTGTCTTGCCTTTTCGTTAACATAGCTTAACTTTCTGCCCGCAAGGAAATTAAGGCCGTCAATATTGCCCTCCTGCTCCTCGATAACAAAGTCGTCAAGCGGATTGTTGAACTTGATGCAGGTTTCAAACATAAGGTCAGAGCCGCTTTCCTGAATAAACTGACCAACTGAGTGTAAGTCTGTAGAGAACACGCAGGAAACGGGATATAATCCCTTTCCGCCTTTGCCCTCGCTTTCAGCAAAGAGCTGCTTGAGCCATTCGTTAAACATAGTCATACAGGGCTCGTAAGAAATATAGCATTCAAGCCTTTTGCCCTTATTATAAAGAATGTTTCTGATTGCCGCGTATTTAAGGCAGTCATTATCGTTAATATCCTCGCTCATAAGTGCAGCCTGTGCGCTTGCGGCGCCGCCCATAAGCTCGTCAATATCAATGCCTGCAACGGCAATCGGAAGAAGACCTACAGCGGTAAGAACCGAATATCTGCCGCCTACGTTGTCGGGAACAACGAAGGTTTCATAGCCCTCTTCATCAGCAAGGGCTTTAAGAGTTCCCTTAGCCTTGTCAGTTGTTGCAAAGATACGCTTTGCAGCTTCTTCCTTAGAATACTTGCTGTTAATTAAATCACGGAATACCCTGAAAGCAATTGCGGGCTCGGTTGTTGTGCCGCTCTTGGAAATAACGTTTACACAAATATCCTTGCCCTCACAAATTGTAAGAAGCTCAGTAAGCATTGACGGGCTGATTGTGTTACCGATAAAGTAAATCTGCGGGGTATCCTTTGCAAGCGCATTGTAATTGCTGGATTTGAGCGCCTCAATTACAGCTCTTGCGCCGAGATATGAGCCGCCGATACCGATAACTACAAGAATATCGCAATTGCCTTTGATATACTCAGCAGCCTTCTTAATTCTTGCAAACTCTTCCTTGTCATAATCGGTTGGCAAGGTTACCCAGCCTATAAAGTCGTTGCCCTCGCCCGTGCCGTTATGGAGCGTTTTCATTGCTTCAACCGCTTTAGGCGCCATATCAAGTATTTCCTGTTCGGAAACAAATGGCTCGGCATATTTATTAATAAGCTTTAATTTTTCCATATATAAACCTCTTTTCAAAGCGAATTAATTGTCTTATAAAACAATTCGTTATATTTTACATCAAAACTCTCACATAATCAACTATTATTTATATATAATTAATTATTTTTTTAAAAATATACCCAAACTTAATCTTAGGTACTTCTTTTCCCGAGTAAAGTTTTATGGTTTTAAGCTCCCTGCCCTCCGATATCAGCTTGATTTCGCCAAGCTGGTCATTGACTTTAACAGGGGCGTTTACGCTCTGAGCAACACTGTAAGTGTATTCTATGTCTCCGCTTCCTTTTTTAATCAGGATTTTATCAAACATATCGTATGTGGGTTTAATGCTTTTTTCTGTACCGTTAATAACTTTTACGTCTGTAATCTGTTCCTCGTCAATATCAGGCACATACAGCTTGTAATTTGCAAAGCCGTAATCAAGCAGATTTGCAGCGGTCTGAAAACGGCTTTCGCTTGTGTCGGCTCCTAAAACAACAGCGATTAAATTCATATCATCGCGTTTAGCGGTAGCACAAACGCAAAATCCCGCCTTTGAAGTTGTTCCCGTTTTTAGTCCCGTAATGCCGTTATAAGTATTTACAAGCTTATTTGTATTGTTCAGCTCGGTTTCTCCGCCGCGCAGGTAATCAAGCCAAATGGTAGTATAATTGTAAACAAGGTCGTATTTAAGAACCTCTTTTGCAATTACGGCTAAATCATAAGCGCAGGAGTAATGGTTTACGGCGCTGTCGTCAAGCCCCGTGCAGTTTTCAAAATTCGTGTTTTCGAGCCCGAGTTCCTGCGCTCTTTGGTTCATTTCGGTTATAAATGACGGCAGAGAGCCTGAAATATATTCCCCTAACGCAGCGCAGGCGTCGTTTGCAGAGGCAACAACTACTGCTTTGAGCAATTCGTCAACCGTCATAGTTTCGCCAACCTCAAGCCATATCTGCGATCCGCCCATAGCAACCGCGTTACTGCCTGCCGGAACCTCGTCGGTAAGCGCGATTTTTCCGTCATTTATCGCTTCAAGTACAAGCAGAATGCTCATAATTTTTGTTACTGACGCAGGCGAAACGTGCTCGTAAGCATTCTTTTCATAGATTACGTCCCCCGTATCTGCGCACATCAGAATAGAGGATTTTGAAAAATCAAGCTCTTCGGCATTGCCGTCCTGCGCATAAGCGTTGACAGGAACGGAAAAAAGCATAGTAAGCGTAATTAACGATAATATAAATCTTTTCATATTTCTTACCCCTAAAGTCAAATTAATTATTTATATTCAAATTTTATTGTATTAATAACCGCGTTTTGATATAATAATTCATCATATAGGAGAATTATTTATGAAAGCTGCAATTTATACCCTTGGCTGTAAGGTAAATCAGACCGAAAGTGAATATATGGCCGAATTGCTTTCCAAAGCGGGATTTGAAATTGTAAGTCCTGCCGAGGAAGCGGATTATTACATAGTTAATTCCTGCACCGTAACTGCAACCGCG
>CADBUK010000056.1 GCA_902797915.1 Oscillospiraceae bacterium | reverse complement strand
GCTAATATGAACCTCAGCGCTGACCTTGAAACCATTCTTGCACAGATGAGCGAAAACGGCCTTATTGAATGGAACTACGAAAACCCGCAGCACGAAAAGCAGTGGGTGCTTCCGATGTTCGTTCCGGGCTCGGGCGAATTCTCAAATATGAACAGGGAATTGCTTGAAAAGCATCCTGAGCTTGGCAGGTTTTTTGAAAGAATGACGCGCCTTCCGCTTGAAAAGGTAACGCCTATGGTGCCTCCCGGAGGCGGCGGAATAGGAATGCACGTTATCCCCGTTGAAAAAGCAATTGAAATGGAAAATGAGTCAATTGATATTGAGCACATTTCCTACTGGCTTGATAAGTATGAGGGCAAGTACGCCGCTTCTCCGTGCTCCTGCCGTTATTCAAGGCAGACTTATGACGAGGGCTGCGCGGACGACCCTGAGGGCTGGTGCATTGCAGTAGGCGATATGGCTGACTACGTTGTTGAAACCAAAAAGGGCGGCCATTACATAACCAAAGAGCAGGCGCTTGAAATCTTTAAGCAGGGCGAGGAAAACGGTTTCGTTCATCAGATTACAAATATTGACGGGCAGGATAAGATTTTCGCAATCTGCAACTGCAACGTAAACGTTTGCTACGCGCTTCGTACTTCTCAGCTTTTCAATACGCCTAATATGTCGCGTTCCTCCTTCGTTGCGGAGGTAAAGAAAGAGAATTGCGTTGCCTGCGGCAGATGCGTTGAGCATTGCCCCGCCGGCGCTCTCAAGCTCGGTCAGAAGCTTTGCACAAAGGAAGGCGAGATAGAGTATCCCCGCCAGGAGCTTCCCGACGAAACCAAGTGGGGTCCTGAAAAGTGGGAAGAGAATTACAGAGATAAAAACAGAATTAATACTCACGAAACGGGTACGGCTCCCTGTAAGACCGCATGCCCCGCGCATATCGCAATTCAGGGCTATCTCAAGATGGCGGCTCAGGGCAGGTATGACGACGCTCTTGCTCTTATTAAGAAGGAAAATCCGTTCCCCGCAGTATGCGGCAGAATTTGTAACAAGCGCTGTGAGGCTGCCTGCACGAGAGGCACGGTTGACGAGGCTATTGCAATCGACGACGTTAAAAAGTTCCTCGCTCAGCGTGATATTGATAACGCAACAAGGTTAATGCCCAAAAAGGTTATTCCTAAGATTACCGTTGACGGCGTGTTTGACTGCGCAGCAGGCTTTGAGGAAAAGGTTGCAATCATCGGCGCGGGTCCCGCAGGTCTTTCCTGTGCGTTCTACCTTGCCGAAAAGGGTTATCTTAACGTAACCGTATTTGAAAAGAATAAGGAGCCGGGCGGTATGCTTCGCTACGGTATCCCTAACTATAAGCTTGAAAAAGAGGTTATTGACGCTGAAATTGATATTATTCGCGCAATGGGCGTTGAAATCAAGTGCGGCGTTGAGGTTGGTAAGGACATCACTCTTGACGAGCTTCGCGCGCAGGGCTATAAGGCGTTTTATATGGCAATCGGCGCGCAGGGCGGCAGAAAAGCAGGCGTTGAAGGCGAGGACGCCGAGGGCGTTGTTACCGCAGTTGAATTCCTGCACGACGCTGCCGAAAATGAAAAGTATGACATCAGCAAGAACGTTGTAGTAGTGGGCGGCGGTAACGTTGCTATTGACGCTGCAAGAGTAAGCGTTCACTGCGGAGCTGAAAACGTTTCAATGTTCTGCCTTGAATCCCGCGAGGAAATGCCCGCTTCCGACGACGAGGTTGAGGAAGCGCTTGAGGACGGCGTAGCCGTAAACTGCGGCTGGGGTCCCAAGGAAATCGTTAAGGACGAAAACGGCAGAGTTAAGGCAATCGTGTTCAAAAAATGCCTGTCGGTATTTGATGAGGAGCATCGCTTCTCGCCGAAGTATGATGAGAATGATACGATGACCGTTGAGTGCGGCAACGTTATTCTTTCAATCGGCCAGGCAATCGTCTGGGGCGGACTGCTTGACGGCACGGCTGTTGAGCTTAACAGAAACAATACCGCCAAGGCGGACAGCTTTACCTTCCAGACCGCGCAGCCCGATGTTTTCGTCGGTGGCGACGCGTTTACGGGTCCGCGCTTTGCTATTGACGCAATTGCAATGGGTAAGGAGGGCGCAATCTCAATTCACAGATTTGTTCAGCCCCATTCAACCCTTACAATCGGCAGGAATCCGAGATATTACGTTGAGCTTGATAAGGACAATATCGTTCTTGAAAGCTATGATACCGCTAAACGCCAGATTCCTAAGGCAACCAAGGAGGTTGACCCGAAGGGCTTCCGCGACTGCAACAAGCTGCTTACAGAGGAGCAGGTTAAGATTGAAACCGCCCGCTGTCTCGGCTGCGGCGCAACGGTTGTTGACCCGAACCGCTGCATAGGCTGCGGCGTATGCACCACCAAGTGCGAATTTGACGCAATTCATCTTAAGAGAGAGCGCCCCGAGTGCTCCACTATGTATAAGGCTGAGGATAAGCTCAAGGCAATTCTTCCTTATACCATTAAGCGTGAATTCAAAATCAAAAAGGCAAATAAGGCTAAAAAGGGTTAAGCCTTATGCACGAGTTGGGAATAGTCTTTCATATAATGGACACAATTGAGGAGGTTGCAAAGGAACAGCAGCTTACTCAGGTTTCAAAAATCACTCTTGAGGTAGGCGAGGTTTCAACCGTAATCCCCGCTTACCTTGAGGATTGCTGGCGCTGGGCGCGTAAGCGCTCCGAGCTGTTTAAGGATTGCGAGCTTACTCACGAAACCGTTAAGGCGGTTACCTATTGTGAGGATTGCGGCAAAACCTACGAAACGGTTAAATATGCCAAAATCTGCCCCCATTGCAGCTCCGAAAATACATATCTGCTTGAGGGCAACGAAGTTCAGATAAAGGAAATTGAAGCGTGTTAGCGCAAAAGAATTTCTTTATTATAAAGTTAACAATGGGCGAAAGCCTGAATAATGAAAGGGAGGAAAAACATTATGTTATTCCACATTTACGGTGATTTGTCCGTGTGGCAGCTTATCGGCTGGTGCCTGGCATTCACAGGTCTTGTAGTTGCAAATGAAATTGCAAGGCGTTCCAAAGCAGGCGGTATCTTCTGCTTTGTAGTTCTCCCGTCAGCACTCACAATTTATTTTGTAGTTATCAACATTGCTGCAAAAACGGGCGCTGAATGGGCGTTAAACAACCCAACTATCGTTCAGATGAACGGCTGGTTCCATTATGCTAAGCTTTATGCTGCAACCATCGGCTGCGTTGGTTTTATGATTCTTAAGTATCATTGGGGCAGCCTCGGCAAGAGCCATTGGTTCAAATGCTATCCGTTCATCATCGTTGGTATCAACATCCTCATCGCTGTTGCTTCCGATTTTGAATCCGCAATCAAGGGTATGAGGGTTGCTCAGGAAGCAGGCCTCGGTATCGGCGCAGGCGGCTGGTGGTATTCATCAGAGGGCGTATGGCTTTACGGCGGCTGGTGGAATATCCTCAACGGCGTTGCAGGTCTTATCAACATTATGTGTATGACCGGCTGGTGGGGCATTTATTCCTCAAAGAATAAGCAGGATATGCTCTGGCCCGATATGACATGGCAGTTCATCCTTGCTTATGACGTTTGGAACTTTGAGTATACTTATCTTAATCTTCCGCTTCACACCTGGTATTGCGGCGTTGCGCTTCTGCTTGCTCCCACGTTTGCAAACGCATTCTGGAACAAGGGCGGCTGGATTCAGAACCGCGCAAACACCCTTGCTCTCTGGTGTATGTTCGCTCAGGTTATTCCTGGCTTCCAGAATCACTCACGCTTCACAACTCTTCCTGTTATTTACAAGGATGTTGAGATGTTCGCAACAGATGCAACAGGCAGAATGAATGCGGACCTTGCTCCGATTCTTCAGTCAGCTGACGGTATTAATTATGCTAATCCGACGGCACAGGGCGTTGTTGCTATTGCCGCAATCGCTGTTAATATTCTTGTTATCACAAATATTATCAAGCGCGCTAAGGAACAGAAGAAGAATCCTTACACTAACGAAATCTTTACAGATACAAGAGATTTCAAGCTTGCTCTTGAAAGAGCCGCAGAGGCTAATAAAGAGGTTGCTTAATTCTCAAACAGCAAAACAAAAGGGCAGTCGTAAGACTGCCCTTTTTTCTATCCAAGCGCTACATCAAGCGCCATCATAATTGTAAAACCTAATGCAAAAAATATTGTTCCTGTGTGCAGTTTGAACATACTTCGCATTCGGGAATCAGCTCCTCAATAACTACATAAAGCATTGCCCCCGCCGCAAAGCTTAAAAACAGCGGCATAAGCGGTGCAATCAGCCCTGCAAGTATAACGGTCAGCCCGCCTGCAATCGGCTCAACGGCGCCCGAAAGCACGCCCGTAAAAAAAGCCCTTGCCCTGCTTTTGCCCTCAGCCCTCAGCGGCATTGAAATTATTGCCCCCTCGGGTATGTTCTGAATTGCAATTCCAAGCGCAAGGGTAAGCGCCGCCGCCTCGGTTACTCCGCGGTTGCCCGTTTTCAGCGCGGCGTATGCAACACCCACCGCCATTCCCTCGGGTATGTTGTGCAGTGTAACGGCAAAAATCATCATTCGGTTTTTGCTCGTCGCCGTTCCGCTTTTTTTAACCCGCGCTGCAAGCCTTTCAATCAGCATAAGAAATGCGAAGCCAAGCCACAGCCCGAGCGCAGCAGGCAAAAATGCAAGCCTGCCCAGCGCCTCGCCGCCTTCGATTGCGGGGATTATCAGGCTCCATACCGAAGCCGCAACCATTACTCCCGCCGCAAAGCCCTCAAGCGCGCGGTTAATGCTTTTCTTTAACTCTCCTTTAAGAAAGAAAACCGCCGCCGCTCCGAGCGATGTGCCTGAAAGTAGCAGCAGCAGTCCTCCCGCAATTTTTAATAACATAAAGAGAGTTCGTTCACCTCTGATTATTCTAATGTTAATACTGCGTTGTAATCGTCAATGCCGTAACTTCCAGCCGAGGTTTTCAGAAGCTCGCAAATATCAGCCTTTTCGCCCGTGTAGGTTTTTACGTTAACCTTTTTGATAAACGGGTGAATTCTTTTAAGGAAGGTGATAAACACGTCGCCCTTGGGCGTGCCCTCCGTAAAGCTCGGGTTGCCCTCAAATGCCTCGCGCACAAGCTGGGCTGCAAAATCCTTCAGCGGCATTTTTCTTATGCTCTTGTCGCATTTAATCCACATCAGCCTGCAAAGCTTGCCGACTGTGATTTTGTTCAGAATTTTGCCTGCCTTGCTGACGACGGGGAACAGCTTTTCCTTGTCGCCTGCGCCCACCTTGCGCAAAACGTTGTACGGGTTGTCGCGCAAATCAAGCAGCATATTTAAAATCATATTGTCAAACAAGTCGGAAAGGTATTCCTTGCAGGTTTTGCCGCCCGTGTCCCATTCAAAATCGGGCGCGGGTATTGTTTTAACCTCAACCGTGCTTTTGTTTTCAATATGTACGTGTCTTATAACTGACGGGTCCGCAATCGTTGAGCCCGTGCAAACGTCGTAAAACCTGTTGCCCGCCTCGGTTGTAATCATATTAATACTCTGGTTGTGCATATGTCCCGTAAACACAAGGTGCACACCCTCGTCAGCCAGCATGGGCGAAACGGTGGCGGAATCCATCTGAATTGCCGTGTTTATTATTGAAAAAATCGGCTTGCCGGGCAGCAGGGGAAAGTGGTTCATAGCAATCATCATCTGCCCGTCCTCGCGCGCCTTTGCGGTCTGCTCCTTAATCCACGCAATCTGCGCGTCGTCAAAACGGCGTCTGCCGTCGTCCGCGCCGTCGTTGTTAAGCGCCAGCAGGCGTATTCCGTCCGTAAGCTGCGCAACGTATGAAAGGTGCTGCCTGTCAACAGCGATTGCGTCCTCAAAGCCGAATTCATAATAAAGGTCAAACAGCTTTTCGCGGGGCGTACCCTCGGGCTCAAGCCAGCCGCTTTCGTCAATTGCAAACGGGTGCTCGTTAAAATCGTGGTCGGCAGTTATAACAAAAATCCGCTTTCCGCTTTTTTTCAAATCCCTCAGCATTTCGATAAATTCAAGATGGCTTTCCATCTCTCCGTTAAAGGAAAGGTCGCCAGCAATCAGCAACGTGTCAGCCTCATCGGCAGTTTTAAGGTAATCAAATACCGCCCTGTTTATGCTTGCGGTTTCGGCAAAGCATTTCTGCTCGTACCTCATAAATTTATCGTATTCTTCTCCGCGGGCGCCAAGCTCGCTTTTAAAGTAGTGCGGGTCAGTAATTAAATAAAAGTCAAAGGGCTTCATTATACATCCTCCGTTTTAGCTTACTATTCTTATTATATAGTATTTCTGTTTATATGTGAATTTGCGTTTTATTCTGTCGGCAGCAGTGAAGGCTCGCCATTATCTGCAAACCAGTGCGCAAGCGTCAGGTATAAATCCTTTTCCCACTCTGCGTAAATATCGTTAGGTATTGTAAAAATCAGCTTCTCGCCCGAGGCGTAGTCAGCCGTCAGCCCGCATTTCTGACATTCGGGCGCAACGCCTATTGAGTATCTGCAAACGCCG
>CADBUK010000055.1 GCA_902797915.1 Oscillospiraceae bacterium | reverse complement strand
TGCTTGAGGGCGAGGGCGTTGAGTTTATTGACGGCAAGGTCAACCTTTCAAAACACCTGTGGAACGGCGAATAAAATAACCCTGTGCGCATTGCACAGGGTTTAATTTATTTCTTTTGCTTTGCTTCCTCAAGAGCGGCTGCGATTGCCTTATCCTCGGTATCGAAAAAAGAAACGCATTCGTTAATCGGTGTCCAGTAATAATAAGTGCTGTCAGTTGTTGAATCCTTGTATTCGTCAGATTTTAATGCAAGTATTTTGTAATTGTAAGTTTGGTTTACTCTAAATATTTCAATATAGCATTTTTCGTTAACATCAATTACTCTGACGGCATTTTTATTCGGCGTTTTGGGCTGAACATTAGATTTGCCGTTTTGCTCGTCATACTTTTTGTTTATGAAATACACGACTAAATTTGCGGTTACGATTGCGAGGTTGAGAAAATAAACCGCAAGCACATAATTGTATTGATGAGAAACAAGCTTAGCCGCAATTCCGCAGAGATAGCCGAATATTATCAGCAGCAGAAATTTAAGGCTGACCGCCTTTGCGGTTTTAGCCTTAATATTTTTAATCAGGTTTATCGGCCACGAAAGCCCGAAGCAGACAAGCATTGCGGTTTCAAGAATATTAGTCATATCCGTTCCTCCTTACCTGTTGTATATACTAACACATAGAGTATGAATATGCAAATATCTTTACAAAGCGCATTTGTTGACTTAATACGCGGCATTTGTTATAATTTTAGCAGATGATATTTTGGAGGAGTAATTATGAAAAGGATTGTTGCATTTACAGCGGCGTTTTTGTTTGTGCTATATGCGGCAATCTGCGCCTTCGGAATGGATGAGAATTATGCGCTTGATTATTTGCAGTGGTCCGCAAATGACGGCGTTGAAGTTGTACAGTTCAGCCAAAGCGGCATGGAGGGCTACGTTAAGTATTACGTTGACGACGCTGAAAAATCGGTTTATTTCTATATGAGCTATACGGCTGTTGATTTCTTGGAAACAGACAACGTTGTTTTTCTTAACGTAAGCGTTAATAACGGCTCGCAGTCAGGCTCGTTCTCGTTTGACGAAAACGGCTTTACGGGTTACAGTGGCTCTGATTTTGAGCTTGCGCAGAGCTTCGGCAGTGCTACAAAATACGGGCAGGATATTGCTTTTGCGGTGCATTTTCTTAACAGTAATTATTTAACGGAGAATACGCTGCGTGTTTCGGTTAGCGTTAACAGCAGTATTTATGACGTTTTAAACACAAAAATAATTTTGCACAACCCATCAACAACCGTTGCGGCGAAAGGAAGCCAAAGCACTACAAAGGCAACAACTCTTGCGGCAACGGCTTCCAAAACCACAACAAAAGCTGTTAACGGAAGTAAAACAAGCAAGGAGAATGAAACCAAATTTGTTCCCCCTGCAGACGCGAATTATTTTACTGAAAGTACAACCCTGCAAAACAGCATTGCCGATGCAACGGGCGAATATGAGGCGCAGCAGTTTGTAGAGGTGCCCGAGCCCGAGGAACAGTTTGAGCTTTCAAATTCCGCAAAAATAATTATTGCCTGCGCCGCGGTGCTTGCGCTTACGGGAACGGGTTTAATAGTTAAGGCTGTAATTTCGCGCAAAAACAGTAAGCCGCCGAAAAATCCGCAGGTAAAAGAGCCTAAAATCGACAAGCAGTCGAAGGAGATTATTGACCGCTATATCGACGACGATTACGATATTGAAGAATAAAATAAAAGCAAAGGACTGTTCCGTTTGGAGCAGTCCTTGTTTTTTTATCTGTTTAATGTAAACTCTTTTGTTTCCCCTGCGGAGAAATCAACGCTTTGCGCCTCTCCGCCGAAGCCGCGCATAAGATTAAGCTGAAACCTGTAATGATTATCTTTTTCACTGCGCTTTCTCCTTAAATAACATCCTCAAAAATGCGTTCCTTCCTCCAAGCGCTCGGGGCGGGGGTGCATTTAAAGTTTTCAATCCTGACGTTCTCGGCGTGCCTTGCCCAGATTGCGTATGCGGGCAGGTTTCTGAACCTCCAGCACTCAGGGTACACCTTTGCGTATTCGGGTATGAACAGACGCCTGTCAACAATTTCCGTTGCGTTGCGGTAGGTCAGGTCAATGTTTTTAAGCTCAACGTTTTTAACTCGTTTGGTTTTGCCCCTCTGTTTAAATCCCGCAATAATTACGGGAATTTCAATGTCCTTCGCGGTAATGTTTTCAATTTTAATATCGTGCATTTCGCCCTTCATATCAAACAGCTTTTTGTCAACGCCCCTGCTTTTTGATTTAACGCCGAATTCAATTGAGCTTGCGCTGTAGCTGTCAACCACTGCCGCGCGGTTTCGGTTGTTAAGGCGAATAAAAATCGGGCAGGTGCAGCGCTCCATTTCTATATTGCGTACCGTTACGTCGGCAACCTCGGCGCCGTCCGCGCTTTCAAGGCTGATGCCCGAAACTGTGCCCGGGTACAAATCCGTCATATAGAATTTGCAGTTTTCAACAAGCACGTTTTTAATTGCGTAGGTTGTTTCCGTGCCGATTTTAAAGGCGTTTGTACAGCTTATAACCTCGCAGTCGGAAACGTGTACGTTTTCCATAGCGCCGTTGCAGCCCTCCCAGATTGCGTTTTTAAGCACGATTCCGTCGTCCGCGCAGGAAAGGAAGCAGCGGCGTATTTCAACATTGCTTGTCTGCATAAGGTCAATGCCGTCCGTGTTTGCAACGTGGCGGTTGTTGTTGATTATGAAATTCTCAATTTTGACGTTTTCACACCGCGTAAGGCGGCAGGTCCAGTGCGCGCTGTCCTTAAAGATAATGTTATTAATATGTATGTTTTTGCAGCCGACCATTTCCGCCAGCCTGCCGTATTTTGCGGGGTGTGCAAATCTTAACTGCGCACGGTTGTCCCTGCGCATTTTAATAACGTCAATAACCTCGTCGGGCTCGGTAATGTTTTTGTCAAGCAGCGGCTTCCTGCCGAAAAGATGGCCGTTGCCGTTAATCGTGCCGCCGCCCGTAATGCCGATGTTTTCACAGCCCTTGGCGTAAATCAGCGCCTTGGCTGAAAAGCCCTCGCCGCTTTCGTGCGCAATTATTGAGCTTTCGCTTTCAACAAACAGCGTTACGCCGCTTTTAAGCTCAACGGTTTTTGCCGTATAATTTCCGCCGCTGACAACCGCAAAGCCGCCGCCGTTTTCCGCGCAGGCGTTAATGCAGGCGTTGATTGCGGGGGCGTTGTCAATGCCTGTGTCGTTCGCCACCGCGCCGAAATCGGTTATAAAAAACGCTTTTTCCGTTGGTATTTCCTGCGGGGAAATGTATTTTTCAACGGGGAGGTAGGAGGTGTAGTCAAACTCTCTTTCCTCGGTATATTGCTCCCCCTCGGTAATTCTTAAATCCTTGCCGAAAAGCAGTGTGTTCAGCTTGTCCAAATGTGTTCGCCTTGTTTTCATCGCGCACCTCAATAATATTTATATGTTAATTATATATCACTTCATTTTTTTTGCAATCCTATATTAAAAAAATTATTTCTAACTATTGATTTATGAATTGCTTTGCTCTATAATATGTAAGTACAGACGGCTGTACGATTGTACCGCCGTTTTTCTTTTATATTTGTTGCGGAAAGAGGAAGGGAAATGTATAAGGTTGGATTTGATAATGACAAATATCTGAAAATGCAGTCAAGCAGAATTCGTGAAAGGATTTCGGAATTCGGCGGCAAGCTGTATCTTGAGTTCGGCGGCAAGCTTTTTGACGATTACCATGCTTCAAGAGTTCTGCCGGGTTTTGAGCCTGACAGTAAGCTGCAGATGCTTCTCAAGCTGAAGGATGAGGCTGAAATCGTAATCGTAATCAGCGCCGAGGATATTGAAAAGGCAAAGCTGCGTGCCGATTTGGGCATTACATACGACGTTGACGTTTGCCGTCTTATAGGCGAGTTTACAAAAATCGGTCTTATGGTGGGCAGCGTTGTGCTTACAAAATATTCCCCTCAGCCGAGAGTTATTGCGTTTGAGGAAAAGCTGGCGTCAATGGGCTATGCCGTTTACCACCATTATACGATTGAGGGCTATCCTTCAAACATTTCAAAGATTGTCAGCGACGAGGGCTACGGCAAAAACGATTATATCGAAACCTCGCGCCAGCTCGTTGTTATTACCGCTCCGGGCCCAGGCAGCGGCAAAATGGCAACCTGCCTTTCCCAGCTTTATCACGAAAATAAAAGGGGAGTTAAAGCGGGCTATGCCAAGTTTGAAACCTTCCCGATTTGGAATCTTCCGCTTTCCCATCCCGTTAATATGGCTTATGAGGCTGCAACGGCAGACCTTAACGACGTTAATATGATTGACCCGTGGCACCTTGAGGCTTACGGCAAAACCACCGTTAACTATAACCGCGACGTTGAAATCTTCCCCGTATTAAAAGCAACCTTTGATAAGATTTACGGCCCCTGCCCCTATAAATCTCCTACGGATATGGGCGTTAATATGGCAGGCAACTGCATTATTGACGACGCCGCCGTGCGCGAGGCTTCAAAGCAGGAAATCATCCGCCGTTATTTCAACGCGGTTTCCGCAGCCGCAAAGGGCGCTAAGAAGAGCGAGGAAATCTACAAATTAGAGCTGCTTATGAATCAGGCGGGTATCAGCGAGGAAAGCAGAGTCTGCGTTCCTGCCGCAAGGAAAAAAGCGGCTGAAACGGGCGAGCCCGCGGCGGCAATCGAGCTTAATGACGGCAAGGTTATTACGGGTAAAACCTCAAAGCTTATGGGCTGCGCCTCCGCAATGCTTCTCAATGCGCTTAAATACCTTGCGGGTATTGACGACGAAGCGCTGCTGATTTTACCGCAGGTTATTATGCCTATTCAGGAATTAAAGGTAAACCACCTCGGCAACCATAACCCGAGGCTTCATACGGACGAGGTGCTGATTGCGCTTTCAATTTCCGCCGTAACGGACGCTAATGCCAAGGCGGCGCTGGAGCAGCTCTGGCAGCTTAAAAACTGCGAAATGCACACCTCGGTACTTCTTGCACAGGTTGATGAAAACGTGCTTAAAAAGCTCGGCATCCGCCTTACCAGCGAAGCCCCGCACGCAAAATAATATTTATTTAGGGCAAAGCAGTTTCGGCGGCTTTGCCCGTGTTTTAAGAGGATGAATTGTTATGGGTAAAGTATCATCAAAGCTCGGCGGCAGAATTTGGGCGGGAATTATTATTTTCGGCCTAATAGGTCAGCTTGCCTGGGTTATTGAAAATATGTATTTTAACGTTTACCTGTTCGACGTTATCGGCGGCACGGCAACGGATATTGCGCTTATGGTTGCGGCGTCCGCAATCACTGCGGCGGTAACAACGCTGTTTATGGGCGCACTGTCGGACAAAATGGGCAAGCGTAAGGTTTTTATAACCTTCGGCTATATCCTGTGGGGTATCGTAACCGCGTCCTTCGGGTTTATCACGGTTGAAAGCACGGGCAGGATTTTTCATACCGTTAATGCGGTTTCAACCGCGGCGCTGCTGATTGTAATTATGGACTGCGTTATGACCTTCTTCGGCTCAACCGCTTCCGACGCGGCGTTCAACAGCTGGGTAACTGACGTTACGGACGAAACTAATCGCGGCAGGGCGGAAACCGTTATGCAGGCAATGCCGCTTGCCGCAATGCTGCTTGTTTTCGGCGTGCTGGACGGGTTTAAGCAAAAGGGCGAATGGCAAACCTTCTTTATAATCGTCGGCACGGTAACAACCCTCGGCGGCGTGCTCGGCTTTTTCATTCTCAAGGATAAGCCGGGTCTTACGTCAAATAACGAAAACTATTTTAAAAATATTTTCTACGGCTTCAAGCCATCAACCGTTAAGGCGAACGGCTTGCTTTATACGGCTTTTGCCGTGTTCTGCATTCTGAACGTCGCTTATCAGGTGTTTATGCCGTACATAATTATTTATCTTGAAAAGTCGCTCGGCATTACCGATTACGCAATTCCCCTCGGCGTAATTTTGATTTTGTCCGCAGTGCTTTCGGTTTTGCTCGGCAGAGCGATTGATAAATTCGGCAAGGTTAAGTTTATGCTGCCCTGCCTTGCGGTGCTGCTTGTAGGCTTTGTTGCAATGTTTTTTGCAAAGGGCACAAGCCTTGTTATCCTAATCGTTGCAGGTACGGTTATGATGGGCGCCTACCTTGTGCTTTCAGCCGCGGTTGTCGGCACAATCAGAGACTATACTCCCGCCGATAAGGTCGGTCTTTTTCAGGGTATCAGAATGCTGTTTCAGGTTTTAATTCCTATGGTAACGGGTCCGTATATCGGCGCGGCGGTTATTGCAAATAATAACGCTACTTATGAGGAACTCGGCGTGGTAAAAACCATTCCCACACCCTCAATCTTTCTTGCCGCGGCTGCGGTTGCGGTGTTTGCCGTTATTCCGATTGTTGTTCTTATGAGAAAAACCAAAACGCAGGCGGAAAAATCATAATTATAATAAATATATTCTTTTGATTTTGTTTTTGCTTTTTGTTCAGTTTTAACAAAGGTGTTACAATTGGAAAAAAGTGCTTGCTATTCGTAAAAAAACAGTATAAAATATATGTGAAATATTAAAGCAATATTTTAAATTATTTTTCGGAGGTAGATTCCAATGGTAAAAGTTGCTATTAATGGTTTCGGTCGTATCGGCCGCCTTGCTTTCCGTCAGATGTTTGATGCTGAAGGCTATGAGGTTGTAGCTATCAACGATCTTACCGATCCTAAAATGCTTGCTCATCTTCTCAAGTATGACACAGCTCAGAGAGGCTATGCGGGTGTTATCGGCGAGAATAAGCACACAGTTGAGGCTACTGAAAACTCAATCATCGTTGACGGTAAGGAAATCACAATCTATGCTAAGCCCAACGCTGCAGAGCTTCCTTGGGGCGAGCTTGATGTTGACGTTGTTCTTGAGTGCACAGGCTTCTATTGCTCAAAGGCAAAGGCTCAGGCTCATATCGACGCCGGCGCTAAGAAGGTTGTAATTTCTGCTCCTGCAGGCAACGATCTTCCAACAATCGTTTATAATGTTAACCACGAAACACTTACCGCTGATGACAAAATCATCTCTGCTGCTTCCTGCACAACTAACTGCCTTGCT
>CADBUK010000054.1 GCA_902797915.1 Oscillospiraceae bacterium | reverse complement strand
GCCTGAAGTAAAAATTCCTGCTTTGACGTACCCTGCTTTTTACATTTTTCAAGCAGTCTTAAAACCTCAATGGTTGACTCTTCGCCGTCGCCGAGGAAAACTATATCCACAAAATCAACAATGGGTTCGGGATTGCAGGTGCAGGGTCCACCGCACGCAATAATCGGCGTGAGCGACTGCCTGTCCTTCGCAAGCACTGGAAGCTGCGCCAAATCAAGCATATTGAGCATATTGGTATAGCAAAGCTCATACATCAGCGTAAAACCGATAATATCAAAATCCTTGATATAATCGCTGCTTTCAAGCGCAAAAAGCGGAATGTTATTCTTACGCATCTGCTCCTCCATATCGCTATCGGGGGCAAAAACGCGCTCGCACCAGTAATTGCTTTCGTTATTTACAAGCGAATATAGGATTTTCATTCCGAGATGGCTCATTCCGATTTCATATAAATCAGGAAAACAAAAAGCGTAGCGAATATCAACCTCATCGGGATTTTTAATTACGCAATTAAGCTCTCCGCCCGCGTAGCGCGCAGGTTTTTGAACATATTGCAAAGCCTTTTCAATATTCTTTTTCATAACAACCTCATATTAAAAAGAAACAGATATACGGAAATTAACAGTAACGGAAAAGAACCGTATTTAAAACAAAGAACCGTTGATACAGCGGTAAGCAGTAACAGAAAGGTTAATGAAATATACTTTCCCGTTTTTGTAAAAAACAGCAAAAGAAGTCTGCCGCCGTCAAGCGGAAAAATCGGAAGCATATTCAGAACAAAAAGCATTAAATTAATACTGTCCCGAAATAACAAAAACAGAACTAAATTAACCATCGGTCCGAACAGAAGCATAAGCGCTTCCTTCGGCAAAGACAGAAGACCGTCAAATTTTATTCCGAAGCCGAAAAACGACAGCTTTATTTCCCTGATTTCAACTCCGAAAGCAAGTAATGCAGTAAGATGCCCAAGCTCGTGCAAAACGGAGTATAAAATAATCAGCAGACCGCTTTTATAACCGTAAAGAAGAGCAAAGGCTATTACAAGCACAAAGGAAAAATCAAGTTTAAACTTAACGCCTTTAAAAAAAAAAAAAAAAAAATCACCATAGAATTTTACGATGATTTATCAGGCATTATTCTTTCTTTTATCAATATATGACTGCAGAATAACGGAAGCGGAAACTGCGTCCACATTTGCTTTTCGCTTATTTCCCCTAACGTTATTATCGGAAAGGTAGCCGTGAGCGATAACGGTTGTAAGCCTTTCGTCCTGATAATCCACGGGAATACTGCAGACCTCGGACAAGGCGGCACCGAGCGACCTGCATTCGTCGCAGCGGTAGCCGTAACTGCCGTCCATATTTCTCGGCAAGCCGATTACAATAATTTCAGCGCCTGCCTCAGCTGCCTTTTCCGCAATCGCCTTTACAAGCTTCGGCTGATAGCTTTCATTAATAACAGTAAGCGGAGTTGCTAGTATTTCCTTCTTATCACAAACGGCAAGTCCCGTTCTGACATCGCCGTAATCAACAGATAAAATTACCATAATATAACCTCAAAAACGGCATCAATAAAGATGCCGTTTAAATTTTAGCCGTTAGAATCTGCCTGCTGTGCATTATTCTGAGCCTGAGCTGCAGTTGTAGCCTCAGCAGTATTTTCATCATCCTCTTTTTCTTTAGCCGTTGTGCCTGAGTTACTTGAGTATGACGGAAGATTATTCGGGTCATACCAGCCATAGCCTGCACCACTTGAGAATTTAGCAAGCAAGCCGTTTGCAGGGTCATACGCTTTACGCACAATACCGTCATAATCGGGGAACGATTTTTCATTAATGCCCTTGGCGTCGTAAATCTCGCCCATTACGGTCTTCCAGATTGTACCCGACGGGTTTGGAGATAAGCGGTAAACGATTTCTTTAGGCTGGTCGTATCCGTACCAAACGGCAGCAATATATTCGGGTGTGCCGCCAACAAACCAACGGTCCTTTGAAGCCGTGGTTGTACCTGTTTTACCGAAGCACTGAATTGATGAAAGCTTATAAGAAGTACCTGTACCCTGCGTCATAACAGTCTGAAGCAGTTTATTCATAATCCAGGCGGTGCTTTCTGAAAGTGCGTCCTCGCGCGTGGACTCCGCATCAGTCTGAACTATTACGTTTCCGAGCGCATCCTCAATCTTATAATAGCAATACGGATAATAATAATGCCCGCCGTTACCGAACGCCGCGTAAGCAGCGGTCATATCAAGCACCGTTACGCCGTAGGTTAAAGAACCCGTAGCCATAGGCGCGTAGTCGCAGTCTGCAACGGCATCAAGCGTTGAGATATGGAACTTTTCGGTAATATAATCAAATGAATAGTTAACGCCTATTTTATCCAGCGTCTGAGCTGAAATTGTATTCATTGAGTTTGCAAGACCGTGCTGAACGGTTACGTTATTACCCGAGTATTTACCGCCCTCATTAGTAGGCCAAGGCTTGCCGTTAACTGTTTTAAGCGGTTTATCGGGGGTCATTGTTGACCAGAAAATATTGCAGTTATCGTCGTTAAGACTCTTTTCAAGCGCAGGTCCGTAAACGGAAAGCGGCTTGATTGTTGAACCCGGCTGACGCTGCGACTGGAACGCTCTGTTAAGCGCAAGTCCTCCCGGGTAATCTCCCGCGCCGCCTACAAGTCCGAGCACTCTGCCCTCATAGTTCATAACAACCATTGCGCCCTGAACGGTTTCGTCAGGCATACGCTTATAGTTTTCATAAACGTCCTCAAGCGCTTCCTGCACCTCAAGGTCAACAGCGGTATAAATCTTCAGACCGCCGCCGTAAAGCAAATTCTTTGCCTTCTTTTCGGTATAACCAAGCTTCTGCAGGTCTGCAAGAACGGTTTTGATTACATAGTCAACATAGTAGGAATCAATTACATTTTCGTTTGCGGAATCGCCGTTATCGGTAATCTGGCTGCCCTGATAGTTTTCACTGTTAGTGAATACCATTTCGTACTCAACAGCCTCGTTATACTCCTCCTCGGTAATTTTGCCCTGCTCATACATTTCCTTTAATATCCAGAGCTGACGGGTTCTGTTATTATCTGGATGGCGCAGCGGGTTATACTTACTTGGATACTGAGTAATGGCTGCAATGCACGCACACTCGGCAATATTAAGATTTGAAATATCCTTGCCGAAATACTTTTCTGCGGCGGTTTTAACGCCGTAACAGCCCTCAGAAAGATAAATTGTATTAAGATAAGCCTCAATAATTTCATCCTTGGAATAATTCTTTTCAAGGTTTAAGGCTGAAATAATCTCATTAAACTTACGGACAATTGTAACGTCGTTCTCATCGGTTAAGTTCTTGATTAACTGCTGAGTAATTGTTGAACCGCCCTGACCGTTATTAGAACGTTTAACTATAACGCCCACGGTACGTGTCCAGTCAACGCCGTGGTGCTTTTCAAAACGCTTGTCCTCCGTGGTAATAAACGCCGCTTTCATATACGGGCTCATATCGTCAAGATTAACCCAGATACGATTTTCCTCGCCGTGAAGCCTTGTCATTTCCACAAGGTTATTATCGTTATCATAACAATAAATAAAGGAGGTCTGGTTTTGGGAATACTTTTCATCAGTAAGATTAAAAACGGGGTCGCCGTGAACCATACTGTAACCGTAAATAGCGATTACGGAAAAACATACAACCGCAACAACGGCAGCAACCATAAGCGCGCCGATAACAACCCTGAGAAGCTTTGAAGCAGGGGCGCTGCTTTTTGCTTTCTTTTTCTTGTGCGCAACAACAGGCGCAGCCTTTTCCTTAGGAAGCGGCTGTTTTCTAGTGCGAACGGCAGGCTTAACATCCTTATCCTTAAAACCGTTTTCGCTGTATGCGGCAGGCTTGGAAGCGGCAGCCTCCTCCTGCTTTTTCTTGTCCTCGTTATAAACCTTGGCAGAATTATTCATAAAGGATTCGAACAAATCATCATAATCTTTTGCCATGTTCATACCTCCCAAACAAGTTTATGCGGGCAAACGAATTCCCCTAAAATATTATTATACTATATTTTACCAAAGAAATAAAGTAATTTTTATTTGTTACTGTCCTTAATTTTGCGGTGCTTACTGATAGGCACTATTCGTTTATTGACCGAAACGCCGTCATAAGTCTTTTTTGCACGTATAAACGCCCAGAACTTCTTTTTGCATTTTTCGCAGGTACAAAGAGCTTTAAAGGATTTATTGACGCATTCAACCTCGCCGATAATCCTTGCCTTGCCCGAGCAAGCGGGGCAAACAAGCCTTTCCTTATATACGTTATAATGCTCAGTTACGGGCACATCAATACAGTAGGGTTTAAACGCAAGTCTGCCGAAGAAATCCTCATCGCAGGTATGAATATACTGACTAATCAGCTTATCATCATAAAGCTTTTTTACACATTTTGCGGTAACAACGCAATCCTCAAGCGCACGATGAAGGTTTTCCTCATTAATATTCAAAGCAAGCGTGTCTGCACAATTTGCAAGGCTTATCTGGCTGCCCTTAGGAATATTAAGAAAATACTGGCAATACTTTTGAGCGTCCATATATTTTTTTATAAAATATACGTTCGTTGTTTTAAAAAACCTAATGAAATTTGAAACAAGCACATACAAATCGCTGTTTGACCAGCTCATAAAAACGGTTTCGTCCGTGCCTGCCCAGCGTGAAAAATCGCGTATAGCCTCTTCAAAAGGAATACCGTCTTCCTTAATTTCAGACAGGCTGATATTAGTAAGCTCCTTAACTCTGCCCGAAAGTCTGCGGGAAACCTGCGGCTTAATAAGCTGCTTAAAGGTATCCTCAACAACAAACTGCGAATTAAGCTTGATTGCGCCGATTTCAATTATTTCATTCATACCCTTTTGAGCTTTATAATCGTAAGCATTATTCCACTCAAAATCAAAAACGATGTAATTCATTATATCTCCAAAAAAAATAACCTTGCATAACGCAAGGTTACTTCATTAACCGATAAACAGGAAAACCAAGAAGGCTGCAAGAACAAAAACAAAGAAAGCAATGATAAGCCATTTTGTAATTTTTTCAAGCTTAGCTTCAATTGTTCTGCCTTTTGATTTACCAAGGAAGGTTTCAGCACCGCCGGCGATTGCGCCCGAAAGGTTCTGTGAACGACCCTCCTGCATTAAAACAACTGCAACAATGATGATTGATGCAATTATTAATACTGCACCGAAAAGATAATGATACCAAAGCATCCTGACATTCCTCCGTACTTATTCTTTTAACCATATAGATTATAGCACTAAAGGATTATATCACACAAATATTTATATTGCAAGTATTTTTTATCTTTTACGGTTTATTATTTGCGTTAAATAAAATAGTTGTATTAAATTTAAAAGCTTATCTGTTCGCCGACATCGCCTGCGCTCGGGAGCGCGCCCTGTGCGGGAAAAGTTTTCGGACGATAACGCCACGCCTTTTCGAACTCGCCCTCCTGATAAAGATGAACGGATTCTACCCTGTCGGATTTTTTCTTAATCGTCATTATATTAACGCCCTGTGTGTTCTTAGTTGTTTTTGAAAGAACAACAGCGGTGTTAAGAAGCAATTTCCTTGAACTGCTTGCGCAAAGCACAATATCCGTATCCTCGGGAAGATAAAGCGCTGCTGCAAGCGGGAACTTGTCCGAATATGCGTTAATAAGCTTTTTACGGTTTGTTTTTGTTTCATAAGCGGCAATATCAACCTTTGCAAGCTTACCGTTTTCAAAAACAAAAATCATATAGCCCTTATACTCGCTGACAACGGCAACGTAGACAACGCCCTCGCCTTCCTCCATATCAAGCTTGGAGGGCAGATATTCGCCGAGTACAGAAGCTTTCGTGTCGGGAAAATCATCAACCTTCGCCTTATATACCTGATGCTTATTTGTAAACACAAGAAGCTCGTCCTTATTAGAGCACTCCGCTTCCTCAAGTATTTCGTCGCCCTCTTTAACCTTCTGTTCGCCGCTCATACGAAGATTTGCAGTTCTTATTTTTTTAAGATAACCGCCCTTTGAAATAAACAGCGTAACGGGATAATCGGCAACGACTGCCTCAGGCTCGGAATAATCGTCCGCAATTTCAAACAATACTTCGGATTTTCTGCCTGTATCGTATTTCTTTATAACCTCTTCAAGCTCTTTGATTATAATAGTTTTCTTGCGGCGGTCACTTGCCAAAATCTGCTCCAAATCGGCGATTTCATTCTCAAGGCTTTCAATTTCATTAATGCGTTTAAGAATGTACTCCCTGTTAAGATGGCGCAGTTTGATTTCGGCAACGTATTCCGCCTGTGTTTCATCAATGCCGAAACCTATCATAAGGTTAGGAACAACCTCCGATTCCGCCTCGGTTTCACGTACAATCTTGATAGCCTTATCAATAT